>QHXE01000010.1:15503-20522 GCA_003222835.1 Acidobacteriota bacterium
CCAGGCGAACGCTTTCGTTGAAGTAGTCGCGAACCTGGTTTGCATAATCCGTGTAGTCGAAAGGCAAGCCGTCAGCATCAGCCAGACGCATGGCCATCGTACCCCACAACTGCGCAGCAGCAACGTGATATAGGAAATCGGGATCCCCGAAGTGCGACATCCAATAAAAAGAATCGTAGGCCGAATGATATACGCCGTAATCGCCGCCAAATCCCATGTCAGTCGACGGAATTCCGAGGTGCTGTAGAAACGGTGTGTAATCCGAACCGGAACCCAGGGGGCCAATGCGCGCTTCCGCATTCAAGTCAGGATCGGTTTCGCTTCGTTGTTCGCGCGCGCGATCCTGCCATTGCTGATAGATGGTCTTGCCCGTTTTTGGATCCTTCACGTCGCGGGTTGCCGCGCGGATTAGTTTCCAAAGCGATGGGACCGAGGAGACACCATAGTTTGGGCCCTCAACAGCCACGTCGACATTTAGATACGCAACTGCTTTCTGCTGCAGTTCGTCGGCGTTTTCTTCCGCCCATTCAGTCGAACCGATCAAGCCGTACTCTTCTCCATCCCAACTGCAAAGAATGATCGTGCGCCTGGGCTGCCAACCATTCTTCAACAGTTGACCGAATCCGCGTGCCGCTTCCAACATCGATGCCGTGCCGCTGTTTGGATCGACCGCGCCAAACACCCAAGCGTCGCGGTGATTGCCCATAATCACCCAACGATCTTTTTCCGCGGCGCCATCAATCCGCGCGACGACGTCCCAGAGCGTCCGCGACTGATAGTCCATCTCCGTTTTCAAATGAACGCGCACGTCGTTAGTCCCGCCGACGTGATAAGGAAAAGGGAAGGCGCCCTGAAAGCCTCGCGGGCGTACTGGACCTTTCAATGGCTCGATCAATTTACGAGCTTCGTCGTAGGCGAGAGGCTGTACCGGAATGCGAGGAATGTCCGCATAAGCCTCTTCTAAACTGAGTCGCGGTACGCCGGGAATTGCAGGCTTGCCGGGCGTCAGAGGGTCGCCCGGATACTGAAACAGAAATTGCACTGAGCCGCGCTGACCGGATGCCACGGGACGCCAAGGCCCTTGCGGATAAACATCGCCCTGCGCGTAACCATCCTCCGCCGGATCGGAATAGATGATGCAGCCGACCGCGCCATGATCCTGCGCGACTTTCGCTTTCACACCGCGAAACGAATTGCCGTAACGCACGATGACGATTTTGCCTTTGACCTCGACGCCGGCTTTTTGTAACGCTTCGTAATCCGGCGGCAAACCGTAGTTCGCATAGACCAGCGGCGCGGTCACGTCGCCGCTCGCGCTGTAGCCGTTGAAGAGCGGTGTGATCTTTGGATTCGAAGAAGTCGGGTCTTCCTTGAGTATCGCTTCGCGAACTGAAAGCCTTTCGCGACGCGGAGCAACTAACTCCACGATCGGATCGGTCTTCGGATAATTCAGCCACACCTGGTATTCCTTGAGTTCCGCGGATAGCCCAAACGAGCGCATCTGATCGCGAACATAGACGGCCGTCGCATAGTCTTCTTTCGTGCCCGCAACGTGTGGCTCCAAAGTCAATCGGCGCAGATGCTCGCCCGCCGAATTGGGCGCCGGCACGGCGTGAAACTGTTCTTCCCAGCGACGCTCACTTGCCGAATCCTCGCGCGTGAAACCATCGAGCGCGGTCTCCTGCATTAACGCCACGGGCGGATGCACCAGCGAGATCAAGAAGACTGAGACAACAAAAGCGATAAGAATTCGGATTGAAGTCATTTCAACTCTCCCAAAGTTGCAAGTGATTACGGGTAACGATTCAACGCAAAGGCCGCAAAGGACTCCGCAAAGGTAGGCCAGGAAAGCTCTGCGTTCCTTTGCGCAAACCTTCGCGCCCTTTGCGTTAAAATCCCTCCTTGCTTTTCACCGAACATTGATCCCGTTCTTCGCGTAGAATAAACGCGAAAGGAAAACTCAAAATGGAAAGCCGCTATTATCCCGGCGTTGAAGCCGACGTTACAAAATTAACGACTGAGCTTCGCGACCTCTTCGACGAAGACTTCGAAGTTCAAACGATGCAAGTCTCATCGACCGCCGTGATGCAAGCGCGCAAGTCTAGCACGTGGCGCGACATTACCGGACTCTCGGCCGCGTTGACAATCAAGGTCACTCCCGAAACCGGCGGCACGCGCGTCGAAATCGGCATGCAGAAGTGGTTCGACAAGGCCGCGGTTGCCGCCGTCGCGTTGGCCTTGTCGGCTGGACTCCTACTCGCCTTGCCCGCGCTCGGCGCCTACTGGCAATACAAACTTACGGAAGACGCGTGGAAAATAATCGAAGATCATATCGCGCGCAAAGCCGGTGGTTATGTTCCACCTCTGCCGGGACGCTGTGGCACCTGTGGCGCAGCTAATAACGGAGGATCGACCTACTGCTCTTCATGCGGCGCGAATCTCCGCGTTGGTCTTTCATGCGCAGCTTGTGGCGCGATCCAGAAGGATCCCGGCGCGCGCTTTTGCAGTTCGTGCGGGAAATCGTTAACCGCTTCTGCTTAGAGCTGCTGTCGCATTTTCTCTGCGTTACCTCCGAAGAAAAGGAGCTGATGATCCTGACCCGCCGAGTTCGTGTTGTCAGCTTCGCATTAGGCGCGACGGTAGCCGCTGTTCTCTTTGCTCCGAAACTCTTCGCCCAGGAAAAAGAACCAATCGATGTCGTCAAGGTCAACACGGATCTTGTCGTCTTTGATACCCAGGTCATCGACAAAAAGACCAAACGCGTAATCGGCGATCTCACCAAAGAAGACTTCGAACTTAGCGATAACGGTGTTCGACAACAGATTAGTTATTTCAGCCGCGATGAATTGCCGCTTTCAATCATGCTGTTGCTCGACGTGAGCGGAAGTGTCCGCCCGATCCTGCATCAGATCCGCGATGGCGCACTCAATGCGCTGCAACGCCTGAAACCGGAAGATCGAGTTGCGGTAATGGCCTTCGCGAATACTTCCAGACTGGCGCAGGACTTTACTAGCGATCGAAAACTCGCCGCGCAGAAGATCGAAGAAGCAACCGCGAGCGACGCGCTGGGCCGGGGAACCTTTCTTGGTTCGGCTCTGGAGAGCGCGGCCGTTCACATGCAGAAAGCGCCCGCGCAAACGGGCCGTCGCGTGATCATCGTGGTCACGGACAACATCGCAATGACTCCGGGGCGCCAAACGAAAGACATTCTGGACGAACTCTTCGACACCGGCACTGTTGTCTACGGCCTGATCGTGCGCGCCGCGATCGGCAAGGTCTTCAACGTTATGTTCCTCGGACAGATTAAGGGAGTCAACGAGTTCGTGGCCCAAACCGGCGGAGAAATCGTGGGAGCAGATAAGAACGAAGTTGAGGCAAAGCTGGGCGCGGTAATAGATCGCTTGCGTGCGCGTTACGCGATCGGATTTCGGCCAACGGACGCGAATGACGATGTCAAGTTTAGAAGGGTTGAGATCAGGGTTGCTGCCGCGAAGAAGCGCACAGAGAAATTAGTCGTGCTTACGAAGCGCGGTTATTATCTGCGGCGGCGTTAAAGTCGCAGAACAGGTAATAAATCTTCCGCTCGTCATTGGAATTTGTGCCGGCGGTTTCGACATTGAGACATTCCTAAGCGCACTCAATCATGCCTCAGGGCCCGCACGGGATCGATTCTCGCCGCGCGCGCGGCAGGATAGAGCGCGGCGAGAATGGAAACGATTAGCGCAAACGCAATCGCGCCGAGCCATAAATAAGGCGGCAAGTGAAAGAAATCGACGAAGGAAGCGCCCTGCGGTTTGAGGATAAAGCGAAAAGCCAGACGATTCGAGATGCCGTCGATTCCCCACGCCGCCAAGGAGCCAATCACCCCGCCGGTAAATCCTATCACCGCCGCTTCGAAGAAGAAGATCAATTTGATCTCGCGATCTTCCGCGCCAATGGCCTTCATGATCCCAATCTCGCGCGTGCGTTCAAGGATCGACATGATCATCGTATTGGCTATTCCAAACGAAGCAACCAGCAACGAAATGCCACCGAGTAAACCCAGCACCGCGTCGATAATTAGGAACACGGTGCGAATCTGTTCCATCTGATCGACGATCGAGAAGCTGCCAAACCCAAGTTCAGTGATCCGCTTGCGCACTTCGGTGATCGCAACCGGATCGCTTACCCGAACTACCGCCGAGCCGTATCCCTCGCTCTGCGACTCGTTAAGTTGCCCGCTTTGTCGCGCGAGCGCGAGAGCCACTTCACCCATCGGGTTGCGATGGTTTGCCAGCCAGTCATGTGCAGCCGGCAACGGAATATAAGTCGAAGCGCTGAATGCCAGACCAACTGGTCCACCTTGCGCCGCGCCTTCTCGTTTTTCCTCTCCCAACACGCCGGCGATGCGAAACGTCCGGGCGGCCACAGCGTCTGCGGGAGCGCTTTGGGTGTCTTCAAGCGGCAACCCGAAGAAGCTTATGCCCTCGTCGCTGTCGCTCTGGTCAGCCTTCTTCTCATCATTCTGTTTCTGAGCCGTCCCGCCTTCGTTTGATTTCTCATTGCGCGCAGCCAGAAATTCAATTGTCTGACCCACGGCATCGGCGGCTTTCGCGTATCCGCAGGTCTCGACAAAGACATCGCTGACCACGGCTTCGTCTGCGTCCGCTCGGCTAATCATCTTCCCTGCAGCAAAGGTTTTGAATCGGGAGGACGAATTCGGAATTGAGGCGCCGGCCACCGATTGCGGAAAAACTCGACCATTGCAGCGAATATACACGGTGAAGCCGATGTCCGGTTCGACGTAAGCGACTCCAGGAATTTTTTGGATCTCCGCCACGGCGGCATCGTCCAGGATCCTGGTCGGCGCTTTATCCGATCTGAAAGCCGGACCGCGGCGTTCGCCGGGATTCTCGTCACGTCTTAATTTCGAATCGACGTTCGCCATGGCCATAGTGAAGACGCTCTTGCCGAAGACGCGAATCTCATTAAAGAGATCGAGCGCGCGAAAACGGGAGAGCATGTTTCGTTGTAAACCCA
>QHXE01000011.1 GCA_003222835.1 Acidobacteriota bacterium
AAGGACGGATCGTGGAAGATTCATGAAGCGACCGGTCATAATTTACTGGAAGACACGGCCGTATCCGGCATCGTAGTCAACTCTCGCGATATTACAAATCGCAAGCGCTTAGAACAGCGTCTGACCGCCCAATATCAAGTGGGGCGCGTACTGGCGGAAGTCGAGAAACTTCGTGAGGCCGCACCGAGGTTGCTGCGAGCGATCTGCGAAAGTTTGGGGTGGGACCTAGGCCAATTTTGGATCCGGGATCGCGAAGCGAACGTGCTTAATTGGCTGACATCCTGGAGAATGTCCTCGCAAGGCCCGACGGAATTCGAGGAAGCAAGTCGCCATCGCACTTTTCTTTTGGGCGCGGGGCTGCCGGGGCGTGTTTGGGCCAGCGGCGAACCGGATTGGATTATTGACCTTGCGAGCGATCCAAACTTTCCACGGGCTTCTTTTGCGGCCGCCTCGGGTCTACGGTCTGCGTTTGGTTTTCCCATCGTACTAGGCGATGAAGTCTTGGGCGTCATCGAGGTTTTCAGTCACGAAAGGGAAGCTCCCGACCAACGCTTGCTGGATATGATGAGCGGAATAGGAAATCAAATCGGACAGTTCATCGAACGTCAGCGCGCGGAAGCGAAAACGTCACAACTCTACGATCGCGAGCAGCGAGCCCGGCATGAAGTCGAAGCCGCTATGGATCGCATGCGCCGCGTGCAGACCGTAACCGATTCGGCACTGGCGCATCTTTCTCTGGATGAATTGTTGGCCGATCTATTAAATCGCGTACGCGATGCGATAAACGTTGATACGGTTGTTATTCTGCTGCATGATTCTGAAACTAACGAGTTATTGGCCTGGGCTGCGAAGGGCCTGGAAGAAGAGGTCGATCTGGGCATTCGCATTCCCATCGGCGCCGGCTTCGCCGGAAAAATTGCCGCGCAAAAATCGCCAGTGATAATCAGCGACATCGAAGGATCGGAGCTTTACAATGACCTTCTACGCCGCAGAGGCATTCAATCGTTGCTCGGCGTGCCGCTCTTCGTCGAAGGCCGGCTGCTAGGTGTTATTCACGTCGGCAAGTTCATTCGTTATCAATTTACCGAAGATGACACGCGTCTGCTGCAGTTGGTGGCGGATCGCATCGCTCTGGCAATTGACAACGCGCGTCTGTTCGAAGAGGAGCGCGCCGCGCGCCAAGAAGCGGAAGCTGCGAGCCGCGCGAAAGATGAATTCCTCACCACGATTTCACACGAGCTGCGCACGCCGCTCACTCCTGTAATCGGCTGGATTCACATGATCCGAAACGGCATGCTTCCCGCATTGGAAGCGGAACATGGCCTGGAAGTGATCGAGAAAAATTCGCTCATCTTGAAGCGCCTCATCAACGATCTGCTCGATATGTCAGCTATTCTAAGCGGCAAGATGCGGATGGAGGAGTTGCCCGTCCCACTCGCGGCCGTAGTGCGCGAGGCCGTCGAGACGGTTCGTCCCATTGCCGCCGCTCATGATATTGAGGTCGACCTCCGGGTACCTGATGGCGCTAGCGACATTGTGACTGGGGATCGCGCGCGCCTCTTGCAGGTCTTCTGGAATCTGATGAGCAACGCGATCAAGTTTTCCTCATCCGGCGGCAAGGTCTCCGTTAGCTGCGAGGTTGCCGGTAAAGAAGCCGTCGTCCGCGTTGAGGATGCAGGACAGGGAATCGCGCCCGCTTTCTTGCCGTACGTATTCGAGCGTTTTCGACAAGCCGACGGATCGAAAACGCGCGCTCACGGCGGTCTCGGTCTCGGCTTGGCGCTGGTCAAGAGTTTCGTCGAAGCACATGAAGGCACGGTCGAGGCCGAAAGCGCAGGCGTGGGCGCCGGCAGTCGCTTTACGGTGCGCCTGCCTCTTCAATCGATCCAAGCTCCGCGAGCGGATCAGATCGGCGCAGTCAAGGCTGAGCCCGCCCCCAGACCGGCGAATCTGCTGATCATCGAAGACGATGAGGACACGCTCGAGATGCTGCGGGCGACACTCGAAGCGCGCGGCTTTCAGGTAACCGGTTTTGCCTCAGCGACCGAAACCCTGGACGTCCTGCCGAAGAATTCGGTGGACCTAATCATCTCCGATATTGGAATGCCGGTGATGGATGGATTCGAAATGATTAGACGCCTGCGCGAGCTTCCGGGTTACCAGACGGTTCCCGCAATCGCCTTGTCCGGTTACGCATCGCAGAAAGACGCGGCCAGTGCGATCGCTGCGGGATTCAATGCGCACGTCTCAAAGCCCGTCGATCCCAGAGAACTCATCGCGCTGGTCGATCAATTACTTCGGGAGCGGCCCGAATCGGGTGGTTAGATTGATGACCGGAATGGCTCTATGACTCAATCAACGAATGATTTGCTTCGTGAGTTGCCTTCAATTGACTCGCTACTGCGGACAACGACTGCACTCTCCTTGCAGCCGCTGATCGGAGCTGAGCACCTTGGAGCATTAGCACGCCGGGTCGCCGATGAACTACGGCAGGAGATTCTGGCCGCGGGCAATGCCGAAGGGTCTGTCGAAGATCGCGACGGAGATTTCTCTCGCGACAGCTTGCTTGAAGAAGCTGAACGACGGCTGGCTACCATCCATCAGCAGGAATCAATCCGCGGACTTAGCCGCGTCATCAACGCAACGGGCGTGATTTTGCATACGAACCTGGGACGCGCGCCTCTGTCCGAGAGTGCGCGCCGCGCAATATTGGAAGCCGCCGGCTACGGCAATCTGGAATTCGATCTTGGTACCGGAACGCGCGGACGCCGTGGCGCTCGCGCCGAAGATCTGCTCGCCAATATAACGGGCGCCGAGTCCGCGCTCGTCGTTAATAACTGCGCCTCCGCCGCGTTGCTGGTGCTTACCGTGCTGGCGCGCGATGGAGAAACGATCGTGTCGCGCGGCGAGCTGGTCGAGATTGGCGGCGACTTTCGCGTGCCCGATGTGATGGCTCAATCCGGCACGCACATGATTGAAGTGGGAACCACGAACCGCACTCGCCTTTCGGACTACCGGAAAGCCATATCTGCAAACACGAGACTCCTCATGCGCGTTCATACTTCGAACTATCGCATTGTCGGTTTTACAAAGACGCCGACGCTCGAGGAATTGGCCGCCCTGGCGCACGACGCCGGACTGCTGCTTTACGAAGATGCCGGGTCGGGCGCGTTAATAGATTTCAGCGGATACGGAATTGAAGGTGAGCCGGTGATTCGAGCATCGATCGAAGCCGGCGCCGATGTCGTTTCTTTTAGCGGCGACAAGCTTCTGGGTGGACCGCAGGCCGGTTGCGTCGTAGGTCGTGCCGCGATCATTGAACGGATGAGAAGACATCCGCTGTATCGTGCGCTACGAGCTGACAAGCTGCGTCTCGCAGCCCTCGAAGCGACACTCGAAGCCTATGCGCGTGACGCATCAGTCAATGAACTTCCAACGCATCGCGCGATCGCATGCACAGTATCGGAAATTAGAGACCGCGCGAATGGCCTGATTAGTAGACTTCCTCATGGAAAGACAGACGAGGCCTTCACTTTCGAAACTGTCGACGGCGAGTCAGCCAGTGGAGGTGGCTCCGCCCCAACTTCACGGCTTCCGACGGTGCTCATTTCGCTTACTCACGATACGCTCACGCCGAACCAAATCGAGGCGGCTCTGCGTCGGTCGCACCCGCCAGTCATCGTCAGAATCGTCGATGATCGGGTTCTTTTCGACTTACGGACGGTGGCGGAGAGCGAGGAACCTGAACTGGAGCGGGCCCTTCTTTCCCTTTCAGATGGATGAATTTCCAAGAAAAGCCTGAAAATCGCTCGTTTTTTCTTGCGCTTAACAATGATCGTCAGTGTATAATCAAGCTGACGCCCTCATGGCTGTCCGGCGCGTAGCGGCGACGTTCCCGCCTCATTAAATCTCGAAGTTCCCCTGAACCTTGAAGACATTTTCCTGGAAATCGGTTTTAGTTTCGCTTGCTCTGGCTTTTTTGGCCGGCGTGGCTACGTGTGCGATCTGGCGAGCTGGTCTGATTGATTCGCTGCAAGCGGCCTTTGTAGTGAACGTCAACCGCGGTGAGGTGCCTCTGCAATCGCCGCAACCAGGGCTGGGCTTGATGCTTATCGTCGCGATCAGCATGAGCGCCGGCTTCTTTGTCAGTCGCTTCGGCGCGCGCCGCTCTTTCCCGATCCTGGGCTTGGGGTTCCTCGCGATGGCCGTGGCAAGCTTGCTGGCCTCACAACAGCTCAAGGTCGATATTCTTTTTGCTCCGATGGCCCTCGGTTCGGTGGGCGCCGTCTTTCTGGTTCAGCTTCAGCGGCTCTGGCTGATCGATACAGTGCTCACGGCTCATGTTGATCGCGTCGTTACGCGAGCCGATCACATCGAAGCCACCTTGGCGCAAGCTCGACTGACCGGTGGCCTAAAGCTTTTGCAAACAATTCTTCCCTTGGAAGAGGCGGTAGTCTTTCATCCGGACGAAGACGGCGGCGCCCTCGTGCCTGGTGCACGCCTGCGCGCGAACTCAAGCGAACCGCTGGAGGCAAAACGAAATAGTATTTGGCGGCGACTGATTCAGCTTTGCGATCAGGCAGTGAGAACCAATGAGATCAAACTGGCGCCGGCGGGACAAATCGATTCGTTTGAGAGTGTGGCTTTGCCTCTACGTCATGAAGACCAAACAGTCGGCGCCCTGCTCCTTCGTTTGCGAGAACGTTTTGATGAGAGCGATCGACGCTTGCTGTCGTCAGTTGGTTCCCAAGTGGCGCGGAACTTACAGCGCGAGCAAGCTCGAAAGAAGAGGCTTGACGGTAATCTGCCGGCCTTTGTTTCATCGCGCACTTCGGGGCACCGTCTGCACGCGTTCGACGTCATCAGTGGAGTGCTCACCGAACATAGGTTTGGGGCCCAAGTCCTGGCCGAGGCGTCCGATGGTTATGCAATTGCCTATTTAGATGGCACCCTGGCCTACGTGAATCCGGCGATGGCCTGGGCCGCGCGAATGAATGAAAGCGAGATTCAGAAGCTGGATTTATTTGGACTGCTGGATTGTTTTCGTTCCGGTGTGTTCGACGAGCCTTCGATCGCCGTCCGGCGAGTGCTGCAATCGGGCGAGACCTATCAGCGCGAGCTAGTGTTTCCCGGCCGAAATCAGACTCTGGAATTACGAATCGCCTTGGCCACCGAGCGCCACGGAAGCGGCCCGAACGGCAATGGCAGTGGGTCCACCCCGCTTTGTCTTATCATTCGCGTTCGCGACGTCACCCGCTTGAAAGAGTTCGAGCAGTTGAAGAGCGACATGATTTCTCTGATGTCGCACGAGTTGCGCACTCCGCTCACCAGCATCAATGGCTTTGCTGAGCTGCTCGCACTGGATGACAAAATTCCGGAAGAATCGCGCGAGTTTCTGCAAATCATCTCAAACGAATCTCAGCGGATGTCCCGTATGATCGACACGTTCCTTTCCGTCACGCAACTTGAACGCGGCGATAAGCAGGAGGTCACGAAGATTGCGTTGCGTTTGGATGAGGCGGTGCGCGAAACGATGGCAGCGTTGCAATCCGTCGCCAAGAAAAAGCGCATTCGTTTGATCGAGCAAGGCAACGGCCGCATCCCGCCGGTGGCCGCCGATAAGAGTCTGATCACACAAGCCATCTCGAAGCTGCTCGACAACGCGATTAAGTACAGTCCCGAGCGAACCGCGGTCACAGTTTCGACCGTGCTGGAAGCCGAAGCTGTGCGGGTCATCGTTGAAGACCGCGGCTATGGGGTCCCTGCCGAATCGATCGATCGCATCTGGGGAAAATTTTATCGGGTCGCCCGTGACGGACAGGAAAAAGACGAAGAATCAACGGGGCTGGGCTTGGCTTTCGTCAAGGAAGTCGTCGAGCAACACGGCGGTACCGTGGCAGTAGAGTCAGAAGTCGGCCGCGGATCGAAATTCAGTTTTGCTTTGCCGAGGTTGTAGTGCCATCTGCGGCGAATGGTTGATCTTGGGTATTCACGCACCTCAATAAGGAAGAACCGCAAACTCACGGTGGCCCAAACCTTTGCCTATATTCGGTGGAGGTAATGAACGCCTTCACCATTTCGGCAGCGACGAAGTTACCGTTGAATTGATTCAGTTTGTTCAGCCAGAACTCCCACCCGGTGTAGTCTGTGTCCTGCGGATCGTTCGGGTTGCGGCGCAGATAACCAAAGAATTGCATCAGCACGAACGCGCGATTGAACTCCTGACTCGTCAAAGTTACATCGCTGGTGTTCGTGGCTGAACCGAATTCATTTATTGCCGCCTGGCGATCGCCTGTTGTAGGTGTAACACCTGCGTTGCTGAACAACTGATCCACGAATTGCGCCGGCGTCAGCGTCGTCGCGAACGCCGAGGTGAACCGCGAGCGCTGCACAAAGTCTAAGGCGAAAGCCTGCTTGTTATTCTCCAATTGCTGTTGCCAGTTCCCGACGTTCACTACTACGCCTTGGCCAATCTGCTGCGTGTCGGGCAGAAATTCATTGAAGCGCACGATCGGAACCGGAAGCTGATGCGCCCCGCCCAGCGTCGAAGCGCCGCTAGCACTGCCGTAAGCCGC
>QHXE01001063.1 GCA_003222835.1 Acidobacteriota bacterium
CCGGTGCGATTGACGGTGATGGTGATCGAGCCGCCGCTTTCGGCCACCGAATAGTTCGCCTGGCTGAAGCTGATGATGCCGCCTTGCGCATCGTCATTCAGGATGGTGCCGATGCCCGTGGCTTTACTGATAGTGGTGTTGACCGGATTCGAGAGATTGACCGTGAAGGTCTCATCCGGCTCGAAGAGCTGATCGCCATTGATGGTCACATTGATGGTCTTGGTCAGATCGCCCGGATTGAAGGTCAAAGTGCCGTTGGTCACCAGGTAATCCGAAGGCGCGGTAGCCGTGCCGTTGGCGGTGGCGAAGTTCACACTTGCAGTCAGATTGCTGGCCGATGAAAGCGTGACCGTAAAGGTCATTGTCTTGGTGCCGCTGTCGCCTTCCGTGGTCGAGACGTCGTTGATGGACAGCCCGGGCTGAGCGTTTACTGCTTGTCCGCCCGAGGGTGTGCCGCTGCTGACGAGGAAGTTTCCATCGCCACTGTAATCGGCAGTGATCGTGTGCGTGCCGGCAGTTAAAGAGGAAGTCGAGAAGGTGGGAGGTTCGTGCCATTGTCCTTGAACTGCACTGTGCCGCTCAGCGTGCCGGCGCCTGACGTGACCGTGGCCGTGAAGGTCACGTTTTGTCCGAAGCTGGATGGATTCACCGAAGAGAGCAGTGCAGTGATCGTACTGGCTTTCGCAATCGTGAACGTTTGCGGCACGTTGGCAGCCGCGTTGTAATTCGCATTGCCGGCTTGCGACCCAGTGATCGTGCATGAGCCGGCGCCGGTTATATGAACCGTGTTGCCGGCGATCGTGCAATTGCCTGAAGCCGCAAAGCTCACGCTCAAACCGGAAGAAGCCGTGGCGCTGACATTGAAATCAGCATCGCCAAACGTCTTGTTCGCCAAAGCATTGAAAGTGATCGTTTGATTGGCCTTGGCAATATTGAAGCTCTGTGGCACGTCGGTCGCCGCATTGAAATTCGCATTGCCGCCCTGTGACGCGGTGATTGTGCATGAGCCCGCGCCCGTGAGATGGACCGTGTTGCCGGCGATAGTGCAATTGCCCGTAGCCGTGAAGCTCACGCTCAAGCCGGAAGAAGCCGTGGCGCTGACATTGAAATCCGCATCGCCAAAGGTCTTGTTCGCCAAAGCGCCAAACGTGATCGTTTGATTCGCTTTCGCGATGTTGAAGCTTTGTGGCACGTCGGTCGCCGCATTGAAATTCGCGTTGCCGGGTTGTGACGCCGTGATTGTGCATGAGCCCGCGCCCGTGAGATGCACCGTGTTGCCCGCGATCGTGCAATTGCCTGCAGCCGCAAAGCCCACCGGCAAACCGGAAGAAGCCGTGGCGCTCACATTGAAGTCAGGATCGCCGAACGTCTTGTTTGCCAAAGCGCCAAACGTAATTGTCTGGTTCGCTTTCGCGATGCTGAACGTCCGATGTACATCCGGCGCAGCGTTGTAGTTTGCGTTGCCGCCTTGCGAAGCAACGATCTCGCATGAGCCCGCTCCGGTGAGATGAATCGTGTTGCCGCTCACCGTGCAGTTGCCGATGGCCGCCAGGTTCACGATCAGCCCTGAGCTGGCCACTGTGAAGACATTAAAATCAGGATTACCGAAAGTCTGATTCGGTATCGCGTCCAGCGTAATAAACTGGTCTCCCTTTAAATTGGTCAGCGCAAAGTTCGCGGTCGGCAAACCTATGCCCATACTGGCAACTACATTGTAAGGACCGCCAGCTATGCCGTTCGCAGTCAAGGTCGGAGTGGTCGCTACCCCGCTGCCGTTGGTTGTGATGTTTACGGTCATGACGTTCCCGGGGAACGTGCCGCTCGCGCCGCTGGCCGGCGCGGTAAACGTCACTACTCCTCCGGCAACCGGC
>QHXE01000012.1 GCA_003222835.1 Acidobacteriota bacterium
CGCCGACGACGATTTCAAACTCAACTTCCTTTCGTAACTGGCGGGCGGCAATTCTTCCTGCGCGCGTCGCCACTCGTTCGAGTGTCTCAGCCAACGGCACCAGCCGCAGCTTAATCAGCCGTTCTTCGAATTCGACAAATCGTCGTCGCAGACGGGTAGCCGCCGCGGCGACAACCTCCTGATTGTCTGACGCCCGGGCAGCGGAAAGCGCGTTGGTCGTATCGCGAAACAATTCGCCGGCGTCGGTGATAATTCGATCGAGTTCGCTGAGCTCTACACGGACTGAGGCAGCCGGCTCGTCAGATGTCATTCGCAGAGAGTTCGCCGCTGTGGGTTCTCTCTGCCGAGTTGAGGCGGGCTCGATCTTTAACTCACTTATTTCGATTCGGCCCAGTTTGACAGCGCGGCGCGCGATCTCTTCAGAGATAACCTCGGCGGCGTAGAGCAGCCTGAAACTGATCTCATCGGCAGCCGCGAATTCTCCGGGAACCGTGGCAATCACTTCGCCGATTTGCCCCAACAACTTGCTGAGTTCGCGAAAGTTTTGATCGAAGTCTTCGATTGCAAAGCCGGCCGAGACTATGAACAACCGGGCGCCTTCGCGGACTGCCTCGCGGGCGTGCTGTAGATCGTATTCGCTGAGCGAACGGGCCACGTCGGGCGGCAGGGTAGCTCGCAACGTGCCGGCAATCCTGCCCTGGCTGGCGCCGGTGCTGGCGATTGCTTGCAAACGCGCGATTAGTGCTATCGCATTTACATCGCCGCTGGTGGGTTCGCGCGAAAGAGCCTGCGCGATTACATTCGTTGCCTCTTCAAACAGATTCAGCAATGAATCGTCGATGATGAGGCGACCTAGTCGCACGCTGTCCAACACGCTCTCGAATTCGTGAGAAACGTCACGGACAGCTTCCAGCCCCAGCGAAGCCGCCGAACCTTTTAGCGTATGCACGCGACGAAAAATGCGCGCAGCAAGTTCGCGCCGCCTCGGCCCGTGGAAGCGCACGACGCGCAGTTGGTCGAGATCGCGATCGAGCTTCTCCACGATCTCTTGCGCGTCGGCAATGAACTGGCCCTGTGCTTCATCCATCACGCGATCAGTTTAGCTCAGATTCAAGACCGGCCACGAAGGTTTTCTCTCGGCCAGGCGTTTAGAGGTTGTGTGAGAAACCCGATCATGATGGAGCGGAGGCAAGCCCTTGCTGACGCGCGAGCTTCTGACACTAGCGTTTTCTCAAAGCCAACTTCGGTCGCGTCAAACCAGTCATAGCGATTCACTACTGTTTCGAAGCCGGTTTGGCAATCACCAATGGATCGACCTCCATCTCTCGGCGATAGAAAACGCGCGGACGCTGCACGCTTCTTTTCTCAGGATCGACAATCTTCTCTTCGCCCTCAGTGAACGCAATGTCCAGACCGAGGCCACGACTTTGCTTCATCTTATCTTCCTGCATTTGCGGCACGCGCTCGGTGGCAAAGTCGAGCCATTCACGCGCGCTCAACACACCATCCTTTGGTTCGTTATCGGCGGCCGCAGTCTTCAATCCCTCTTCGACCAATGCATAAGTGAGCAAGCCGTGTCCCAATTGTGCGGCTTCCAGCGCGGCTTGATAACTTTGCGCGGCGGTGAGGATGTACATGCCCTTTTCATACGCGAGTTGGGCCAGGCCTTTCGAATTCATCGGCCCGCGACGTTTCTCCTCGGCTTCGAGCGCCTGCCCCGAGTTACAAGCATCGATAATCATCAGGAGCGAACCGGCGGCGAGACCCTCGACGGATTCCTCCAACTCGACATCTGAAATACTGTGCGCAAGGATGGACTTGAGCCCGCTCTCGTTTAGTCCGTTTCGACTGCCGTCGTAACCGAGATCGTGCGGGATAAGATAAAAGCGCTGTCCCTGGGCCGTGCCGTGCCCGGCAAAATAAATAATGACGGCATCTTCAGGCTCGGCGCGCGTGAGCCGATCGAGTGGTCCTGCTTTCAACGTGGGTGGCTCGCTCGCTCCGGCGAGTCGCCTCAAGGCCGAAAGAATGTTTGCCTTCGTCGCATTTTCATTCAACAGCGGAACCACTTCGATTCGATCGAAATGACCTACCTGCGTTTGGCTGCGGCGCAATTCTTCGGCAAAGCTTTGCGCGTCGGCGACAGCGTATTTCAAGTTGTATTGCGCGTTCGCATATTCGTTGAGGCCGACCGCGATCACCCAAGCCGTGCCGGCGCGCTTTAGGCTGTCAGCCCCGGTCAGCGACATATTCGCATCTTTACTTTTGACGTTGTCTTCGTTGAAGGCGTAGGCCGTCAAGCGATTGGGACCGGCAACCAGTGCGATCTCTTCTTCGAGCGAGGCTGAACTCTGTCCTTTGAGCGCGTCAGCATGCCAGACCTTGACGAGCGATCCATTGCGGAACAAACGCACATCGCGAGCACCGCTACCCCGTGCATGTTCCGAGTCGGCGGCTGCATCTGTGATATCGATCTTCACTTTGACAGTGCGGGTCGCAATGGCCGCATCAGAGGCGGCGCCACCGATCAGCGACAATTTCACAATTGGTTGGCGACGATCTTTCTTTGAAACATCTTGCGCCACGTGCGGGCGTTTGCCGGCGAAAACATCGGCGAGCAATCCGGGATAATAGAACTCGTTGAAAAACCATTCGATTGGCGCGACGTTGAAAGTGTCATGGTTATAGCGCCAAAGAATTTGATTCCACGACGCCGGCGTGCCGTCGAATAAACCTTCGGGCGTGACCACGATCCATTCGCCGCCATCGTCCAACGAAACTAGAGTTAGCAAGTGCTCGCCGGTGCTGACGTCCCAAAGAAAAGTCCCGCCGTCATCGCTCGCCGAGGCCAACAGACGGCCATCGGGACTGAAGCCCAGCGATTCGATGTTCGATGTGTGGCCAGTCAGCGTTCGCAGCTCGCGCTTTGAAGCCATGTCCCAGATTTTGATCGTGTTGTCCGTGCTGCTGGAAGCAATCAACTTGCCGTCGCGGCTGAACGCCACTGAGGTAACGCCTTTGCCGTGTCCTTTGATCGCTCCAATCTGCTGCCCTGAAGCCGTGTCCCAGAATACGATCTGACCGACTGCCTCGACCTTAATATCCTTGAGCATGTCCTGTGGGTCTGGCGGCTTCTTATTTTTCGAAGCTTTCGGATTCGCGGCGCCGCTTATCATGCTCGCCATATCGAAATTTGATTTTGATTCGACACCGCCAGTCGCCACAATCTTTCCATCGGAAGTGAAAGCGACTGAAGTGACGCTGCGGCCCATCGTTCCGGCGGTCATCGTTCCGAGCACGTTGGTCATCATCGCGCTGATGTCCGCCATGTTTGGCATCGTGGGCATCGAGCCACGGCTGCGAGGATTCGGCATTGAGCCGAGATTCGGAAGCGGAGTCATGTTGGCCATCGGTGATGAAGTTAGATTGCGAAGACGACTGCCCGAGGCAACATCCCAAAGTGCCACCTCGCCCTGCCCGCCGACGGTTGCCAACACGCGGCCATCAGCACTGAATCCAACTTGGTTCGGAGCGGTGCCGAACGTGAGGGTTTGCAGCTCGCGTCCTGAATTCAGATCCCAGATTTTGACGTCGCTCTGCGTAGCAGGCATGCTGCCAATCGACTGTGACGCCAGGTCTTGCATATACACTGCCACCAGCGAATGTCCGTCGGGACTGAAGTAGACGCGCTCGACGCCAATGCCGGGCGCTGTCCGCGCGAGCGTTTGCAGCGTGCGGCCAGTTGTCGTTTCCAAAATGACGATCGCGCTGCTGTTGGGAGTGAACATGGCCACCAACTTTCCATCCGGGCTCGGGATGCCGAACAACTTTTCAGAAGGAGCGGGAGTAAGACGGAGGCCACGCCCGGTGCGCAAATCCCAGCGCGTTCGGCCTCCTGAAATAAGTTGAGTGCCATCGACATTAAATGAAACTGAATACGATGGGTTGCTGCGGCCCTTCATCTGTTGAACTTGTTTTCCGGTTTCCGTGTCCCAAACAAATGTCTGCGTTCCAAAGCCGCCGGTGGCAACTCGCTTTCCGTCGTTGCTGAAGCCGAGAAACACTCCGCCAGCCTCAGATATGACGCCAAGGTTCGGAATGTTGAGCGGTGTCAGAGCGCGCCCCGTCGCCGCTTCCCATGCCTTCACGGTGTAACCCTCCGCGAGCGCGACGAATCGGCCGTCGGGGCTGAACTGGATCTTGCTGTAATCGTGCGTGGTGGGTGTTAAGTCGCGCTCGCTTTGTTTCGCGGTCAAATCCCACACCTTTAATCTCTTCTCGACAATTCCCGCCGCGAGCAGCCGGCCATCCGAAGCGAAGCAAAGTTCGAGGCTGTCGATTAGATCATGCGGCAGATTGATCGATCGAGCCTCGCGTCCGGTGATCAGATCCAAAACCGTGATTTTCGATCCGCCGCCTTCAACCCGCGCCAGTTGGTTGCCGTCGCCGCTTAGCGCGATTCCACCTTGTCCGCCGGTAAAGCTGGATGGACCAAGAGAAGCAGTCTCGACCGTCTTGATTTCGCGCCAGCTCGGCACGTCCCAGATTCTCAGCGCATCGCTCATCGTCACGAGTCTTTTGCCGTCCGCGCTGAACGCGATAAACGAGACCCCGAGCGCGGCCATGAATGAAGCTTGTGGCCCTGAGAGTGTTTGGACTTCACCGCCGGTCGTCACGTCCCAAACTTTTACGGAATTATTGCCCGCGGCCGCCGCCAGAAAGCGACCATCGCGGCTAAAGGCAATCACAGGCGCCAGGCTGTTCGTGTTCTGGCCCCCCGTGGAGAGATCGCGCAACTCGCGTCCGGTTGCCGTCTCCCACAATTTGATCGTGCTGCTACGAAACGTCGCGGTCGCGAGTAGGCGGCCATCCGGGCTGAATATCAATCGCGTTGCGCCGAAGAAGTTATTGTATCCGGTCTGAAGTACCAACTCGGGTTTTGCTTCTCGCGATTTCGACTGATCAGTTTGCGACGAGTTGGTTGAATTATCTTCCAGACCGAGACCGCGTTTGTCCGATGGCGTCGGAGATGGCGTCTGTGAAAATGCGTTCGTTAGGCACAGAGAGGCGAGCACCACTGCCAAGGTAATCCGCCGAGACATGGTTGAAAAGAGGAAGACCCTTTGCGAATTAGTAATAGTTTCTTCCATGTTAGTTTCGTTTGGGGGGATAGTGGAAGCCTAGTTGCAGCAACGGACGGTGTCAACGGCTGTGCCGAGAGGTTGAGGACTGAGTCGGCTCATACGGTCAGAAGGAATCGTCATCATCGCTGGTGGAAGCGCTCAGCTCGCTCTCTGGCTCGAAAGCTGTAACGATTGGGCGCCCCTGAGTGTCACGGGTCAACATTTCAATTCGCCGCTCAGCTTGATTCAAACGCTCCTGACACTCGCGCGAAAGCTTCACGCCCTGCTCGAACAATTCAAGACTTTTCTCCAGCGTCAGCTCGCCCTGCTCCAGCTCGCGGACGATGCGCTCGAGTTCTTCCAGAGATGATTCGAAAGTTTTTGGTTTTGAGTTGCTCATCCTGCTAGTAGCATAGACTTTAGTCTGTGGCAGTTCTACGGCCAAGCTGATATCACAGACTGAACAGTTTGTCGCTTGGTTTACGGAAGCGGCTCGATTAATTAAGTCTGCG
>QHXE01000013.1 GCA_003222835.1 Acidobacteriota bacterium
GTTTGCGCCCAACCAAAAATGGCCCTCGGGTTTGGCATCCTGTAGCTTCACGGCCAGCTTGCCTGCTTCGATCCCTTCACGAAAATCTTTGTCCTGTTCGCCTGAGTCCGACGACGCGTGTGAGCCAAGAAAGTAGTTAAACTCTGCCAGCCGCCACGCGATGTCGTAGTTTGTCGGATCGTCCGCCTGGGCTTGCCGAAGGGCGACTATCGCCTGCCGCACTTTCATTAAGTCCGCTCGGCCCTCATATAACCGGTCGGCCTCGGCAATCGCCTCTGAACTTGGGCGCACCGACGCCTGATTTGTGGTCGTGGCGCTCTTTCGGCAGCAAATTCCAAGAGAGCAGACTAATACTAAGACCCCTAAGTTTGCGGCCTTTCTCTGCGATAACGCCCGCACAAACCCCATATTGTATGGTCTAGTCATACACCAGTAAATTGCCTTTCATTTAACTCGCGGGTAAGGTATATTGCCCGCTCGAAACAGAAACACAAACGCGGAGGAAGTAGTTGGCGGCAGCGGCATTCTACGATCTCGAGGGAACTTTGGTCAGCACGAACCTGGTCCATACGCTGGGGTTCTATGCCCGCAATCAGCCGAACCTGGTTCGTAGTTTCACCAAAAGCGCCGCGACCTTACTCAGTGTTCCATTGTTTGCTGTCAGCGATCAGTATAGCCGAAAAGTCTTCAACGATCTCTTCTTTAAGCGCTACAAAGGCGAGACCGAAGATCGAATGCGCTTCTTTGCCGACGACCTTTTCGAGAAGATTTTGAAGCCGGCCGTGTATCCGGGCGCATTTGAATTAATCGAGAAGTCGCGCAGCCTGGGTCTGCGTCAGGTGGTAGTTACTGGCGCGTTGGATTTTTCCGTGAAGCCGTTGATGGAGTATCTGGAAATTACCGATTACGTCGCGAACCGTCTCGAGTTTGTGAAAGGGGTCGCGACCGGCCGGCTATTGCCACCAGTTCTCGCCGCTGCGACGAAAGCATCCTGGATTAGGACGTTCGCTGAACGGGAAGCGATTAGTCTGAGCGAATCGTTTGCTTACTCTGACAGCATCAGTGACTTGCCCATGCTGTCGATCGTCGGACATCCGGCCGCCGTGAATCCTGATTTACGTTTGCGGCAAACTGCCTTGCATCACGATTGGCCGATCTTGAGTTTGAAATAAAACGAATAGGACCTATCAGACCCATACGACCTATGGCGCTTCAACTAAGACGCAAAACGCACGAATCAATTGTTTACATTGATAGTGACAGCGCGCCCCGCATCATGCCTTCGGGAGAGGACTTCATTCTCGAGGACATTCCGGTCGGCACGCGCGTGCTTTATCCCAATCCGCCCATGAAAGGCCTGCCCAATCGGGAAGCGGCGATTCGCTACGCGCTGAACCATCCGCTTGGCTGCGATCCGTTGTTTGCGCAACTAGAGCCAGGAATGAAAGTGACGATCGCGGTTGATGACATTAGCCTGCCACTGCCACCGATGGCCACGCCCGATATTCGCCAGACGATGTTGGAGATAGTGCTAGACATGCTGGCCGGCCACGGTGTCGATGACGTGCACATCATCATCGCGAACTCGCTGCACCGCAAGATGACGCCGTGGGAAATGAAGCGCATGGTGGGACAGAAGATTTACGACGATTTCTATCCTGACCGTTACTACAACCACGACGCCGAGTGGAAGGAAGGCCTAATCAAAATTGGCGAAACGCGGCACAAGGAACCTTTGGTCCTCAATCGACGCGCTGCGGAGAGCGATCTTCTTATTTACGCCAACATCAACTTTGTGCCGATGGACGGGGGGCATAAATCAGTTGCGGTCGGGCTATGTGATTACGAATCGCTGCGCGCGCATCACGAGCCGCAAACTATTCGTGATTCCGACAGCTACATGGATCCGAATCGTTCCGAGCTTAGTCACAAGTGTGGGCGGCTCGGCAAAATCGTCGATCAAAATCTTAATGTCTTCCACATCGAGACGGCCATTAACAATCGCATGTACAAAGGCGACATGGATTTTCTGCTGAAAAACGAAGACGACTTTACCGCCTTTGATCGCATGAAGTTCGAGGCGATGCGCTATGCGATGAGCAAACTGCCACGCCCGGCGCGTCGCAAGCTGCTGCACTCGCGGCCTGCGCAATACGAGATGACTGCGTGTTACGCCGGCAAGACCGATCAAGTTCACGAGAAAATTCTGGAAAAGATGTTCCAGCAATACATCATTCCGGTGCGTGGACAATGCGACATTCTAATCACCGGCATTCCAGACATCTCGCCTTACAATGTTTACTCGATTCTGAATCCGTTGCTGGTGCAGGTTATGGGTGTCGGATATCACTTCAATTTTTATCGCCATAAGCCTTTGCTGAAAAAAGGCGGCGTGCTGATTATTCATCATCCTTGTTATGACCAGTTCGATCACAATCACCATCCGAGCTACATCGAATTCTTCAATCGGCTGTTGCCGGAATCGCGCGACGCTTTCTATCTGCGAGAGAAGTACGAGCGCGAGTTCGCCAACAATCCCAGCTACGTAGAGATGTATCGGCGCGGCAATGCCTATCACGGCGCGCATCCCTTTTTCATGTGGTACTGGGGAGAAAACGGCCGGCAACACATTGGCAAGGTAATCGCTGCCGGCGCGGAAAACGCGCACGTGCCGGCCATGCTCGGCTGGGAGCGCGCCGATAATTTGACTGAAGCGATCGCGATGGCCCGCAGCTACATGGGAAATTCGGCCGAGATTACGATGCTGCATCAGCCGATGATTGGAATCGCTGATATGGAGTAGCATGACTAAGCTTTCACCAACGGAAATTTACCGCGACCGAAAGATTTTTCTGATCGGCGGCACCGGCTTCCTCGGCAAAGTTACGCTGAGCATGCTGCTATATCGCTTTCCGAATATCGGCCGCGTCTACGTGACCGTGCGTGCTCGCTCGCAGGAAGAATCTGAAGCGCGCTTCTGGAACAATGTGCTTACCGAGCCGCCATTCGATCCGCTGCGTGAGCGATACGGCAGCGCGCTCGACGGTTTCATTCGCGACAAGGTCGAAGTCGTCGGCGGTGACATTGCTGAAAACAATCTCGGTTTCAGCGACGAAGAAGCGCAACGCATCGCCGACGACATCGATGTAGTCATCAATTCTGCCGGCAACGTGACCTTCAATCCGACCCTGGAGAGTGGCCTGCGCACAAATGTCGTCGGCACCCAGAATGTCATCGCGTTCACCAAACGCTTGAAGCGCCCGTCTCTGATTCACATCTCAACTTGTTTTGTCGCGGGCAATCGATCGGGAGCGGTTTGGGAGAACGACGACGTTATCGGTTACTTTCCGCGAAAGAATAAACTTAGAGGCGTCGAATTCTCGGTGGAGCAGGAGATCGCGGATTGCGCAAAAATGTCCGAACGTGCGCGCGAAGAAGCTAAAGACGCAATGCGCGTCGCCCAATTTCGCGAGCAGGCGCGCGAACGATTAAATGAAGAACTGCGCGACGCAGACGACCCGGACGCGCTGGGGCTGGCGGTAGCGCGCGAACGAAAGGTATGGACGCGGAACCGTCTGACTGAACTCGGCATCGAGCGGGCGGAGTTTTGGGGCTGGCCGAACATCTACACTTACACCAAGGCGCTCGGTGAACAACTGGTGGCCGCGGAAACCGGAATCGTGCGCAGCATTGTGCGGCCGAGCATTGTAGAATCCGCAAAAGATTATCCGTTCCCTGGTTGGAATGAAGGCTTTACTACCACCGCGCCGATCATTTTCATGACGCTCAAAGGCCAGCGCCAAATTCCCGCGAATCCAAATCTGATTCTGGACATCACCCCCGTAGATCAGATCGCCGCGGTGATGCTTGCCGTTGCGGCGCAAGCCTGTATTGAAGAACCGAAGCTTGTGCATCAGGCAGCGACCGGCGATTCAAATCCCAACAACATGGAGCGAATTATCTCGCTGGTTGGTTTGTTTCGACGCCAACAGGAATTGGAAAAGAAAGACGGTCTGCGCTTGTTCCGCGAAATCTCAGCCCGCTTTGAGCCCTTCAGAGTCTCTCCCGAACGGTTCGATGCGACTTCGCTGCCGATGATGAATAACGCCGCGAAGAAAGTCGCTTCGTTCCTGGATAAAGCAAAACCACGCTGGGGCGGCGGCCGTTACGAAGGCGTGATTAATCGTATGAAGCAAACGGTCGATCGCGTCGAAGAGCAAACACGCGAGGCCAAAGAAGCCTTCGAGATGTTTCTGCCTTTCACCGTAGAGAATGCTTACATCTTTCGCTCTGACAATGTGCGCGCACTCTTCGCCCGCATCCCCCAAGATGAGTCGCAGTTCTTGACGTGGAATCCCGAAACCTTCGACTGGTATGACTATTGGCTGAATATTCATATGCCGGGTTTGAAAAAGTGGGTGCTGCCAACGCTTGAAGAGGACATGCGCGCGCAACCAAAGCGCGTGTATACCTATCGCGATCTGCTCGAGATGTTCGAGACCACCACGAAGCGCCACGCGACCCGCGTCGCGATGCGCATCGAGCGCGATGGTCACAAAGAGCAATACACCTATGCGGATTTGCGCGAGCTGGCCACGCGCGCCGCGGCGTTCTTTGCGAGCCAACCAATCAAGTCAGGCGATCGCGTGATGCTGTTCAGTCACAACGCGCCTGAATGGGGCATGACTTACTTTGGCGTTTTGAAAGCCGGCGCGACTTGCATTCCCATCGACGCTGAAAGTTCCACAGCGGAAGTCGTTAACTTTGCGCGCGCAGGCGAGGCTTCGGGCATTGTGATTAGCGCGAAACTGAAAGCTGAGCATTCCAATTTGCGACAGAAGCTGAACGAGGCGGGCCTCGAACAGGCGCGGCTCTGGACCTTCGATGAAGTTTTCGAATTGCCCGACGAAAAAGTTGAGGACGAGCGCATTGCACTCCTGCCGCAACGCGTGGCCGGCCAATCAGTCGCTTCGCTGATCTTCACTTCAGGAACGACGGGCCGGCCGAAAGGCGTGATGCTTTCGCATCGCAATTTGACCAGCATGGTCGCAATGCTGGCTTCCGTTTTTGACATGGACACGAGCGACGGCGTGTTGTCGGTCTTACCGTTGCACCATACATTTGAATTCTCAACCGGATTTCTGACACCGCTTAGTCGCGGCGCGCAAATCACGTATCTGCCAGAACTCAGCAGCGAACATCTCGCCAAGGCAATTAAGAACGGCCACGTCACCGGAATGGTAGGCGTGCCGGCACTTTGGGAGTTGCTCCATCGACGCATCAAGAATCGTTTGCACGAGCGGAGCAAGTGGATTGGCGAGACCGCAGATTTGTTGATGAAATTCAATGCGTGGCTGCGCGACAAGTCGCCTTTGAATTTTGGCCAGGTTTTGTTCTATCCGATCCACGAAGGCATGGGCGGCCGCGTTCGCTATTTCATCAGCGGCGGCTCGGCGTTGAATGAGAAAGTGCAACGCGATTTTCAGGGTCTCGGATTCACGATTCTGGAAGGGTATGGCTTAACCGAAGCGTCGCCGGTTCTGACAGTGACGCGGCCAGAGAACCGAATGCTCGCCGGCACTGTCGGCAAGCCGCTGCCTGGCGTCCAGGTGGAAATTAAAGACCCGGACGCCAGCGGCGTCGGTGAAGTAGTAGCGCGAGGACCGAACGTGATGCTGGGTTATTTCGGCAACGAAGAAGCGACGCGCGAGGCGCTCGTCGATCGCTGGCTTTATACCGGCGATCTGGGACGTTTAGATGATGAAGGCAATCTTTATCTGGTGGGCCGCTCGAAAGACATCATCGTCGATACGAACGGGAAGAACGTTTACCCCGATGAAGTCGAGGAGGTTTATCAGGACTCGCCTTACATCAAAGAGCTGAGCGTGGTCGGTTATCCGGACGGCATCGGCGAAAAAGTCGCGTGCATCGTAGTGCCCAATTATGAATATGACATCGCGCTCACGCGCGCCGAGGTGCAAGCTGCGATTGAAGAGCACTTCCGCGAAGTCTCAGCGACGCTGCCATATTATAAGCGCGTCAAGCTTTTGCATTTCACCGACGAAGAATTGCCGCGCACCGCTACGCGCAAGGTCAAACGGAGCGGCGCGCTAAAGATGTTGCAGAAGATCGAAGATAGTGCGCGGGCCTCTCAAGCGACATTTGCCCGCGATGAAACGACCGCCGATGCTGCATGGTTGGTCGACATTATTTCATCAGTTTCGAATCGCTCGCGCGACGAGATTGCGATTAATGCTCGGCTCGCCGACCTCGGCTTTGACAGTCTAATGTTCGTCGAGCTGGCAACAGCAATCGAGAATGCCGGTGGATTCTTGACCGCGCCGGAGCGCCTCAACGAAGTTCAGGACGTGCGCGAACTGCTGACCGTCGTTAATCGCGAGGCTTCACAAGCGCCGCGGCGAGAGGGCGCGCGGCTGCGTTTGGAGCCGGAAAAGGAAGACGAGATTCGTATTCCTGAATTTGTCCGCGCGATTGGGAATAAAACCGTTGATCTGGCCCAACGCGCCCTGTACGAGCGTCTGTTGCGCACCAAATATGAAGGGCAGACGAACATCCCCTATCACACGAATTTTATCGTCGCGGCGAATCATTCTTCGCATCTGGATATGGGATTGGTGAAGATGGCGCTCGCTGAAGCCGGGACAGACCTGGTGGCGCTGGCAGCGGCCGATTATTTCTTTGACACGAAATACAAGCGCGCTTATATGGAAAACTTTACGAACCTGGTGCCCATGGAGCGCACGGGATCGCTGCGCCAATCTCTTCGACACGCGCGATCGTTTCTCGATCGCGGCTACAACGCGCTCATCTTTCCGGAAGGTACTCGCTCAATGACGGGGCAGATGGCGGACTTCAAACCTGTCATCGGTTATCTCGCACTTGCGTCTCGCGTCAGCATTTTGCCGGTTTATCTGGAAGGAACTCACGAAGCTTTCCCGAAGGGCTCGACAATCCTCAAGAGCCGCGACGTCGGCGCGCGCGTCGGTCGTCTCATCGCGATTGATGAACTCGAAGAGATGACGCGTGGCCTGCCACGGGCGGAAGCCTATCACCTGATCTCCGCACGCGTTCGTCACGACATCGTCAACCTGCGCGATCGTACGAATATTAAGTTCGACGCCCAGGCCCTGCATCAACAATGGCAAGCGGAACGGCGCAGCGGCAAATTGCGAATCGAAGCCAGCGATGAACAGTTCGCAATGGCCGAAGCATGAAATCATCCGCAGATTACGCAGATTACGCTGATGGAGTGAACGAGAATGTTAGTTAAGGCTCTCACTGAAACTGATCCCAGGACCTATGCCATCATCGGCGCAGCGATCGAGGTTCATAAACAACTTGGTTGCGGCTTTCTTGAACCGGTGTATCAAGAGTCGTTGGCAATCGAGTTCGCCATTAGAAATATTCCATTCCGTCGAGAAGTTCGATTGCCCATTCACTACAAGGGCCAACTACTGGTGACCGGTTACTGTCCCGACTTCATTTGTTTTGAATCAATCGTCGTTGAACTGAAGGCGCTCGCGCGGATGAGCGGAACCGAGGAATCCCAGGTAATCAATTATTTGAAGGCGACTGGTTACGAGGTAGGGCTTTTACTCAATTTCGGATCACGAAGTCTCGAACACCGCCGCTTTGTTTTCTCAAAATCTGTGAAATCTGCGAAATCTGCGGATTAGCCCTCGGATGCCCAAGACGCCACCAAAAAAGCGCACCGCTCAGATCGTGCCGAAACAAAGCACGAAAAAGCACGCGGCCATCGTTAAGAAAGTCCCGCCAACGACCTTGATCACGGGTGGCACGGGTTTTCTCGGCGCGCATCTGGTGCGGCAACTGGTCGAATCAGGCGAGAAGAATATTCGGGTGATGGCGACGTCTATTCCCGAGTGGTTGGTAGGCCTCGGGGTCGATACTCTCGAAGGTTCAATCACCAATGCCGACGACACGGTGCGCGCCGTCGAAGGCGTCACCGAAATTTATCATCTCGCCGGGAAGGTTTCGCGCGACAAAGACGACGCGCGCGAAATGTACAAGTTGCACGTCGAGGGCACGCGTCTGCTCTGCGATGCCGCGATGAAAGCGGGCGTCAAAACGATCGTCCTGGCGTCATCGAGCGGCACTATTGCAGTCACCGAAAAAGGCGACGTCGTTCCCGACGAAACTTATCCGCCGCCACTCGACATCATCGCTCGCTGGCCTTATTACGCCAGCAAAGCTTATCAGGAGATGGCCGCGCTGGAACGGTTCAACGGAAAAGGTTTGCGGCTCGTGATTATGAATCCGAGTTTGCTCCTAGGACCAGGCGATGACCGCTTGAGTTCAACGAAGGTTATTTTAGATTTCATGGCTCGCAAGATCAGCGCGGTTCCTAACGGTGGTCTGAGCTTTGTCGACGTCCGCGACACGGCGCAGGCTTTTCGCGTGGCGATGCAGAACGGCAGGCACGGGCAGCGGTACCTGCTAGGCGCGGTTAACTGGACCTTCGGGAAATTTTTCGATCGGCTGGAGCGCCTGACGAAAGTCGCGTCGCCACGTCTGGCCTTGCCGTCCAAGGTCACCGTCACCGGCGCCAAAGTGATCGATTCACTATTCCGCCAGTGGAACTTCGCGTCTCCGCTCGAAGCCGACACAATCGAAATGGCCGAATATTACTGGTATTTGAATCACGCCAAAGCCCGTCGCGAGCTCGGCTTCACGCCACGCGATCCGGGCGATACTCTGAATGATAGCGTGCGTTATGTGCGCGAGAATTTTCTGGGCGGGAAATAGCAGGACTGCTTGCGCCGACCGACAACTGACCACGTGGAATCGCAAGCTTAAGACGCCGAAGGCGTCTGATAAATCAGCCCAGGGTAACACCCTGGGGAAAAGTCCCACGACAGAACGTACCCTGAAAGGGTTTCACAAAAGATCACGCGTCAATCCCAAAGATACCGTTCATCGAACTCAACCTCGTACCGCCGCAAGAATTCTCTGAACTCATCCTCAAACGTGATCCTTCGATGATGGCGCTCTT
>QHXE01000014.1 GCA_003222835.1 Acidobacteriota bacterium
GTAGCGCTCATCGCTACGATCAAAGCCAAAGCCACCAGCGGCGTGCTAAACCTAAAGATTGTTTTCATTGTGGCCGGACCTCCGGGCGATCGCATAGAGTTGCGATTCTCAAGGTTAGAACGAAAGGCGGATTGCCAAATTTCAACGTTCGTTCGATTCTCCGCGTTGTCCATTAAGATGCCTGAGCGGGCCCAAAGATTAATTTTTCCAAATCCCGCCCGGGCAAGGGAGACCTTCACCCGTCTGAATGCCTGTAATTCTCAGCTACGGCGCGGGTCGCTGTCAAGGCGATCGAGGCATGCTGACAGGCGGCCAAAATTCTCTCAGCTTTCGAACTTGCCCAACGACACTTACTAAGAGAGACCATAAAAATCGAAAGCGCGGCAGATGTTCTTCCTTTGCTTGCCGACATCGCCAACAAATCGCAGGAGCATTTCATCTGCATCACGCTCAACGGCGCCAGCGAATTGATTGAAAAGCGCATTGTCACCATTGGTTTACTTGATAAGAGTCTCGCTCATCCTCGTGATGTGTTCGCCGATGTGATCACCGATCGGGCAGCCGCCGTCATCTTCGCACAACCATCCTTCCGGTGATCTTCAACCAAGCGAGGCAGACTTGAAGACGCAGGATCAGCTCGTACAGGCAGCAAAGATTCTCGGCATCCGAGTTCTCGATCACCTCATTGTAAGCAAGAAGGGCTATTTCAGTTTTCAAGAAGCGGGGCTGATTGAATAGAAGTAGCGAGCGCAAGCTGAAGATAGCTCGATCATTTCAAACTCAATTCCTCAAGCTGTACTTCTAATGACCTTCACAAGCCGCGATTTGACAGCTCACTTTGGCGGCTTCTTTTCGCCGTGTTACGATGGATTTCGAAAGGCCGACGGCAGATTTTCTCTCTGAAGACACGATGATCGACCTAGTGCAAACGACCCGGCTCCCGAATGGGCTCGCGATTATGACGGAGCATATGCCGGGGCTGCGGTCGGTGAGTTTGGGGATCTGGGTGCGGCGGGGGTCGCGGCATGAGGCGGCGGCGCTGAATGGGATTCATCACTTCATCGAACATGCTTTATTTAAGGGAACGCAACGGCGGTCGGCGCATCAGATTGCTTCGGAATCGGATCGTCTGGGCGGACATTTGGATGCTTACACGGCGCATGAGATTACCGGGTTTGCAATCAAGATGGTCGATACGGCGCTGGAACCGGCTTTCGATCTGCTCTCCGATTTGATTTCGAATCCGCGCTTCAATCAGGACGATTTAGTGCGCGAGCGGCAAGTGATCATCGAAGAGATGAAGATGATCGAGGACACGCCGGACGAGCTGCTTACAGAACTATTCCACGCCGCGTATTTTCCCGATCATTCGCTGGGACGGCCGATCGAAGGAACGGCGGAAACTGTCTCGCTGTTCGATCACGAAACCACGACGGAGTTTCATGCGCACAACTACTCGCCGCGCAATTTGGTGATCGCCGCCGCGGGAAATATCTCGCATGCGCAACTGATCGAACTCGCCGCGAAAACTTTCGGCGACAGCGGCAATGGAGCTGAACCTCCTTCAACGGTTCCGTTCTCGCCGCAACCAGCCGCGCCTATTCTGATCGAGCGCAAAGAAGACCTGGAGCAAGCGCATTTGATCATCGCCGCGCCGTGGCCTTCGGCGAAAAGCGACGATCGTTACGCCGCCAGCATGCTGGGAACGGTGATCGGAGGGGGCACTTCCAGCCGTCTATGGCAAGCGATTCGCGAAGAGCGCGGGCTGGCTTATTCGATCGGCGCCGGCGGCAACACCTTTACCGACGTCGGGATGTTCGCGATCTACGCAGGCACGTCACCGGCGAATCTCGATCAAGTCGTTGACTTATCGCTCAAGGAACTGCGCCGCGCGGTGCGCGAACCCATACCCGACGATGAACTGCAATTGGCCCAGGAGCAGGCGATTGCTTCAGTGCTGCTGAGCCTCGAATCTTCCAGCGCGCGCGTCGGGGCCCTGGCGCGCCAGGAAATTATTCATCAGCGAAGGATTCCGCCGGATGAAATCATCCGATCGATTGAAAAGGTTACTCAAGAAGATATGCAGCGCGTTGCGCAAGACTGCTTTACCACCGAGGAATTGGCGCTGGGCGCGCTGGGCAAGTTAAATGGATTTGCGGTGGATCGTTCGCGTTTGGAAATCTGAAATCGCCACAGAGGCACGGAGAAAGACTTTCAGAGAAAAGGCCTAGCGATTCAGCATTATTTCATTTGAGTTTCTCTGTGCCTTTGTGGCTAATGCTCGTCCAAGAATTCCTTTGAAATGAAGATATCCGTTCTCGGCAGTGGCTCGACCGGCAACGCGGTGCTGTTGGTCGCCAATGGCACGCGCGTGTTGGTTGATGCGGGGTTAAGCGCACGCGAGATTGCGCGCCGGATGTCTTTGCTCGGTGAAGACGCAGCCTCGCTCGACGCCATTCTAATCACTCACGAGCACGGCGATCATGCGGGCGGCTTGCGCGTCCTGATGAAGGATCTCGATTGCCCCGTTTTCATGTCGCCGAAGACCCGCGACGCTTACGTCGGCGAACGGCGAAATGTCGCGAATGACGAGCCGCGCAAGCGCCTTTGCGCGCTGCGTGATCGCATGGTCGAGATTGATTCAGGTCGAGACTTTTGTATCGGCGAGATCGACTTTCATCCCTTCACGGTGCCGCACGATGCAGTGGATAATTTCGGCTTTACCGCCACACATGACGGTGTGAAGGTCGCCACGGCGATGGACTTTGGCCGCATCACGACTTTGATGACGGAAAGGCTTCGTGGTTGCGCGGCGATCGTGATCGAGTCGAACCACAGCCGCGACATGCTGAAGACGGTCGAGCAATATCCTTGGGAGTTGAAGCAGAGGATTCTTTCGCGCCTGGGCCACCTTTCAAATGAAGACGTCGCTGAATGGCTCCTCGACGGATTTGACGGTCAGGCGCGTCACATCGTCTTAGCGCATCTATCGCAACGCGCGAATAATCCTTATCTCGCGAAGATCACCGCTGAAAGTGCGCTACGCGAACGTTCACCGCTGTTCGCCGGCGACACTGAGATCATGCTTTCATTTCCGAAAGAGCCAACGGCGTGGATTGAAGTTTAAGAACAGTCCGGTAGGCAGGCATCTTGCCTGCTTCATCTACGAAGCGTCGGGCAAACCGTGGATAAAAGCAGGCAAGATGCCTGCGTACCCAACTAAGCCACCGCTTCCATACGGGGACTGATTACCTCAGGGGTGAAGTTGTGGCGCGAACGCTTGTGGCGTTTGTTTTCGTACATGGCGCGGTCGGCAAGAGCCATCAACTCTTCAATCGAGTGTCCTTCGTCGTCGTCAAAATGCGCCAGGCCGACGCTGACCGATAAATCGTAGGAATGATTCCACTGCGAGCTGGTGGCCTTGAATTTCTCCTGTAGGCGATTGGTCAGGAATTCGGCGCTCTCTTCCGGGCCAATTGCCGCCAGCACCACAAATTCATCGCCGCCAATGCGGGCTATAATATCTGAGCTGCGGAAAGTCTCTTTGAAAATCTCAGCGGCCTTGACCAAGGCGCGGTCGCCCTCATGATGACCCAGCGAGTCATTGATCACTTTCAATCCGTCGAGATCGGCGTAGAGAATTACTGGAATCTTCTGATTGCGGCGAATCGAGGTCAGATGTTGTTCAGTTATGGCCAGGAAACCACGCCGGTTATAAAGACCAGTAAGCTCATCTACGAGCGAAAGGCTTTGCAGCGCCGCCTCTGCGCGTTTGCGTTCCGTGATGTCCTGAATCTGAAAGATGAAATGCGCGGGCTTGTCGTCTGAATCGCGCACCAAAGAAACGCTATTGAGGGCCCAGACGATTTGGCCCAACCTGTGGACGTAACGTTTCTCGACGTGACTGGTCGGGGTCTCTCCCTGCATCAGGCGATAGAGGTTGGCCAAATCGCTTCCGAGGTCTTCCGGATGTGTGACCGCCTGAAAGTTAGACTCGAGCAACTCCTGTTCGGTGTATCCGACCAGATCGCACAGCGATCGGTTCACCCGCAGCCAGCCCCCCTGAGGCGAGACCAGTGCCATGCCGATGGCCGCATAATCAAAGGCGTTGCGAAAATGTTGTTCAGTCTCGCGCAACGCCTTACTGATGCGCTCTTGCTCCGCGATATGGCGGTTGAGTTCCTCGACGTGACGGCGCGCCTGCTCAGCCTGCGCGGCGGAGTTCTCGACATTCTTCATGTAGGTCCAATAGGTGAAGTAGACGATAGCGATAATCGGAATCGTAGCGGCGAAAGCAAAGAAGCCGACGTTGCCAATGAAGCGAGCGATGAGTCCGGCCGCGGACGCGCCGGCAAAGTAGGTGATCGATGTCCACAAAAAGTTTTTCCGCCAGGAAGACCAGACTCTATCGCCGGCCTTCAAGGCAGAGCCGATCGCCACCAGAATTGAATTGCCCAGATACTGAACGACCGCCATCACGCAGATCGCGATCAGATAGTTTTGGGAATAGACGTCGCGCCAAGCGACCGTTTCGCCAAACAAGAACCGCAGCGTCCACACGGTCAGAAAAGTAGCGGAGGCCATCACGGCTGCATTGAACAGATGCGTACGGAGCTTGCTGCCAATGCGCAGAGAAGCACACAGCGCCTCAGCCGTGGCCAGAAGGATGGCTGCCTCTCCACCAAACAGCAGCAACGAGAGAAATACAAAAGTGTCTGAAACTGAGATATGGGCCTTGACCCGCGGAATCTGAATGCTCAATCTTGGTCCGATGAGCACGGTCGCAAGTGCCAGCAGCAGAAAGCGAACGTCAATGGTTCCGAGCGCGAGGTGGCCCGCAGAAAAGAGCACAACCGTTGCGCCAACGGCGATGATCAGCCAAACGTAGAAATGGTTCAGGCGTTCTCGGGTCACTTTTTTTCGTGAGGGTGCAGAAAAAGGGGCGTCCGCACCTGTCTCGCGCGAGGGCAATCGTCGTTCCCGCCAATCAGATTGAAGATTTGCCGGGAAAATTGAGGTTTTTGCTCGCTTGGGAGTTCTAGAGCGGTCAGAAGGCGAAGTCAGTTTGAAAAACTTTACTTGCAATCTGAATGATCGGGTGGTGGTCCTCAATCATCGGTTTCCTCCGCGTCCTCTGGGAGATCTTCTGTGTCGTCTGCGGTGAAGCGTTCGTTGGTTCTGCTATGGAGAGTTACACGGAGGATTGCGCCGAAGAACGCAGAGGATCAGAACGCAGCTTTGAGGAGGCTGCTCCACTACGTTAGAATTCCAGCCCGATTTATTTTGATCGGACGACGCTTAGCGAAAGTTTCAGAGAATCAAAATCGATGTTAGCGATGCTCGCCGCGACTGTTATTCCAACTCAGTGTATCGAGAAGGGTTGGTTCTGTCCTGTCCCTTTTAAAGGAGGAGATCTCCCCCTTTGTATGGATTTCCCTGGCAACTCCTTCTGTGAATCCTACTACAAGACGGCGGCGAACATTAGTTCGCTTTATCAACTGGATACATTCGATTGGACAGTACTGATAATTTATTTCACGATTCTGGCAGTGCTCGCGATCTACGGCGTGTATCGCGTTAAGCTGGTCGCCGAGTTCTGGCGCTATTCGAAGTTTCCACCGAAGCCAAGGGGCCAGTTCGCGGAAAGCGATTTGCCAACCGTCACCATACAGCTTCCGCTCTTTAACGAGATGTATGTAGTCGAGCGTTTGGTCAAGGCGGTGGCCAAGATCGATTATCCGCGCGAACTTCTAGAGATCCAGGTGTTGGATGACTCGACCGACGAAACGGTGAACATTGCGCGAGCGACGGTCGAGCAATACGCGCGCGCAGGTTTCGACATTTCTTATCTTCATCGCGACGATCGAACCGGCTTTAAAGCGGGCGCGCTGGAAAATGGCATGAAGACGGCGAAGGGCGAGTTGATCGCAATCTTCGACGCCGACTTCGTGCCGAAACCGGATTTCCTGCGCAAGCTGATCCATTATTTCACCGACAGAACTGTCGGTTGCGCCCAGATGCGTTGGGCCCACATTAACGGCTCGTACAATCTGCTGACGCGTCTGCAAACGATCATGCTGGACGGTCACTTCGTGGTCGAGCAGACCACACGCAATCGCAGCGGAAGTTTTTTCAACTTCAACGGCACCGCGGGTATCTGGAGACGGGAAGCGATCGAGATGAGCGGTGGTTGGCAACACGACACGCTGACAGAAGATACCGATCTGAGTTTTCGGGCGCAATTGATGGGCTGGCGATTTATTTATCTGCTGGATGAAGAAGCGCCGGCAGAAATTCCGGTGGAGATTAACGCCTAAGTTTGGTTTAAGCTCTACCGTCGTATCTGGTATGCGCCCTTGCCGCTTTGGGTGAAACTCGAGATGTTCTTTCGTCTGACGGGCAATGTAAGTTACCCGCTGATGATCGTCGCCAGCTTCATGCAGTTTCCGCTATTGCTGGTGCGTTACAACCAGGGTCTGCATCAACTCATGATACTCGACCTGCCGATGCTTTTCTTTTCGACAGTTTCGGTCGTGCTTTATTACGGCACCGCGGTTTGGTATCTCGATGAAAAGCGCGGCCGGCGGCTGCTGCACTTGCCTCTGGTGATGGGGCTGGGAATCGGTTTGGCCTTCTCGAACGCGCGCGCAGTATTGGAAGCACTGGCCGGCGTCAAATCAGATTTCGTGCGCACGCCTAAATACCGCGTGGAAAAGATCGATGACGAATCGTGGAAGCGAAAGAAGTACAAGCGCAAGCATGGCTGGCTGCCGCTGTTGGAGTTGAGTTTCGCGGTCTATTTTGTTTTGGCGATTGCTTATGCTTTGAATATGCACATGTGGGGGCCGATTGCTTTTCTGCTGTTGTTCTGTTTTGGCTATGGCTACATGGGCACGATGAGTTTGCTGCAAAGGGCAAGTGGCAAACGTCTGACCGCGGCTTTGGAAACACCGGCAAAAGTGAGCTAACTCGCTTAATCAACTACGCCTTCGCGGCTTCAATCTTACCCTCGCGTTTTTCTATCGGAACATAGGATCGCGTTCGTTCGCCCAGATAAATCTGTCGCGGACGCGCGATCTTTTGATCGGAATCATCGAGCATCTCGGCCCATTGCGCCAACCATCCCGACGTGCGCGGAATCGCAAACAGCACCGGAAACATATCGACGGGGAAGCGCATTGCCTGGTAAATGATTCCCGAGTAGAAATCCACGTTCGGATAAAGCTTGCGCTTGACGAAGTACTCGTCTTCCAGCGCAATGCGCTCCAGCTCGAGCGCGATGTCGAGCAACGGATCCTTGCCCGTCACTTCAAAAACTTCATACGCCACCTGCTTGATTATCCGGGCGCGCGGATCGTAGTTCTTGTAAACGCGGTGGCCGAATCCCATTAGACGAAACTCGCCGGCCTTCACGCGTTTGATGTAGTCAGGTACGTTCTTGACCGATCCAATCTCGTTGAGCATTCTCAGAACCATCTCGTTCGCGCCACCGTGAAGCGGTCCATACAACGCCGCCGCGGCGCCGGCCAGCGATGAAAATGGATCGGTGTGCGCGCTGCCAATGCTGCGCATCGCATTAGTGCTGCAATTTTGCTCATGGTCGGCGTGCAAAATGAAAAGTACACTCAGCGCGCGCTCCAGCACCGGATTCGGCTCATATGTCAGCTCCGTCGTCTTGAACATCATGTTCAGGAAGTTACCTTCGTAACTGAGATCGTTATCCGGATACGCGTACTGCATGCCGATGCGGTGTCGATAGGCGAACGCGGCAATCGTCGGTACTTTCGCAATCAGCCTATATACCTGCTTCCATCGACTCTCTTCGTTGAAGATGTCCTTCGCATCCGGATAAAAAGTCGAAAGGGCGCCCAGCATCGCGATGAACATGCCCATCGGGTGCGCGTTGTAATGAAAGCCGTCCAAGACTTTCTTGATGCTTTCGTTGATGAAAGTGTGATGCGTGATGTTCCAGGTCCAGTCTTTCAACTGCGCTTCGGTCGGCAGTTCACCGTGCAGCAGCAGATAAGCAACCTCCAGATAAGTGCTGTTCTCAGCCAGCACATCGATTGGGTATCCACGGTATTCAAGGATGCCTTTATCACCATCGATAAAGGTGATGCGGCTCTTGGTCGAGGCCGTATTCATAAAGGCGGGATCGTAGGTCATCAAACCAAAGTCGTCATCGGCAACTTTGATCTTTCGGAAGTCCAGCGCTTTGATCGTTTCGTTTTCAATCGCGAGTTCGTACTGCTTTCCGGTGCGATTGTCGGTAATTGTTAGAGTGTTCTCAGCCATTGGTTAACGTCCGCCTTTCGAAACGTCAGTGTATCGCCTGCATAATCCAATAGACCAGCAGACAAAACAGGTCGCGCCCGATTACCGCAACGCCGGTGCCGAGAAAGCCCGCGGGATTTTAAGTGGTGAAAGTGAAAGCCTGCGGAGAGTTTCCCAAGTCGCAGGGGAAAAAGGCGCAGAGGGCCGGGAGAACCGATCGGTCAGAGATTATTTTGATGGAGCTTCGCGAGGCCTATGGCTTCGACGGTTTCTTATTGTCAGGCGGTGCAGCGCGGGGAATATCGCCATCATCGAAAATGATTTGCGGGCCAGACTCCTGACCGTTTGGTTTAGGATTGCCGCGCAAGACGGGCGGAATTTTCGGAGTTGGAATTTTGACAGTCGCGATTGCCTCGGTGCGCCGCAGTATTGCGCCGCCGCGTCCCGCCACCCAGGCATTGGCGCCGCCGTGATAGGCCACCGCGAACAAAGGCGAGCTGGTTAGCGTTGGTTGCGTTTCCCAAGCTAGGCCACCATTCTTTGTTACCAGTACCCGCCCTTGATCGCCGGCGATCATTACATCATCGCGCGAGGCGACCGAGATCGCAAACAGGTTCGTTTTCAAACCGCTCTCCTGATCTTTCCACGTCGCGCCGGCGTCGTCGGTGCGCAGGATGATTCCCTGCTCTCCGACGGCATACCCGTGGACCGCATCGGCAAAGGCGACTGCGTGCAGCCACTCTCTTAAATTACGATGCCGTGCTTCTCATCGACGAAACGAACTGCTTCGAGCCATGCGTTGGTATTGGATGAAAGTAAGCGCCAGGTCTCGCCGCCATCGTCAGTCTTCACCATGTAGCCGCGCGCGCCCACCGCCCAGCCTAATTTGTCGTTCACAAAACAGACGCCAAGCAAATCCTGTTTGGCATCTGTACCTTGCGAAGTCCAGACGATTCCGCCATTGCTCGAATGCAGAATGGTTCCGTTATCGCCGACCACCCAACCGTTTCTTTCGTCGATGAAAGTAACTGCATTCAGGTGGACGCTCGTCCCCGAAGGACGCACCGTCCAATCTTTTCCGCCCGATCTGGTGGACAGAATTTTGCCGCGCGCACCTACAGCCCAACCACGCGAGCCATCGATAAAGATGCTTGAAAGATCGTCGCGCCCGCCTTCAGTGAGTCGCTGCCAGGCCAGTCCACCATCGTCACTTCGAATCAACAGACCATCGGTACCCGCCGCCCAGCCGGTATTCTCATCAGCAAAGAAAACCGTGACCAACTTTGGATTTGTCCGGACTCGCGCCGGCAGCCAAAGCTTTCCGCCATTGGCCGTGCTCAATACCAATCCATCGCCCCCAGTGATCCAACCGTGCTGTTCGTCCGTAAAGTAGTCAGAGAGTAAATCGTTGCTCATCAGCACGTCGATCGGCTCCCAGGTAAGTCCAGCGTCTTCACTGAAGAGCACGTGACCCCCATAACCGACTACGATTGCCTTTTTCGGACCGAGGAAGGCTACGCCGGTAAATGGAAGCGTGCCCAGGCGCACTGCCTCCTTCCAATGCCGTCCGGACCATCCATGTAGCGCCGCCATCTGTAGTTGCGATGATGCAGCCGTACGTACCCACAGCCCAACCATGCCTTGGATCGTCACGAGCGAACGTAATCGAGTAAAGATGATCTTTCGTCGGCGTGGGGACCGCGATCCATCTCGCTCCCGCATTCCTGGTCGTCAACACGACTCCGCGCGCCCCCACGACCAAGGCGCGCTGGCGATCCAGGACGTAAAGGCCGTTGAGCGCCGCCACCAAGCGCGTCTGCTGGCTTTCCCATCGAAAGCCGCCGTTCGCGGTATAGAGAATCACTCCGTCGGCTCCAACCGCCCACCCATGTAGCTTGTCGCTAGCGAAACGAATCGCACTGATCGCATTACCCTGCGGCAGAGGATTCTGCCATTCCCATCCGCGGTTGGACGTTTGTGCGAATGTACCTGCGGCAGTGCCAAAGCAAACGATGGCGAATAGGATAGCGGCCAAGGAGAGAGACCTGCGCTGACTAAAGGATTTTGTCGATTGTGATAACACTAGCTTTCGTTGAGAAGTTTATGACTGCGGTAGCCGCTTGGAATTATAGAGTCGCGAGCGGTCGAAAAGCGAGGAGCGCGAAAGCGAATGACGTTACCGCAACCGCGAGCAGCAGCGACCGGGCCTGGGTACGCAGGCGTCCCGCCTGCTTTTTGGGTCAGCAGCTGCGCGTTGAGATTAAGCAGGCGGGACGCCTGCGTACCCAGGGGCCGGTCGCTACTGCTCGCGGTTCTGTAACGTTCGCGCATTGCGTTGCAGTCCGCTCAGCTTGGCGCGCTTCATAGCACTATGCCGAAAACGCGCGGCGTAAGTTTCAGGCGTGAGTTCAAGGATTTCAGGCAGTGATGCGTTGACGTTTCCCTCGCGTGGTTCGAAGCGCGGCTCATCAGTTGAAGGCGTCGCCTGGTTCCACGGGCAGACGTCCTGGCAAATATCACAACCGTAAAGCCAGCCTTCCAGATGTGCGGCGAGGTCTTCGCGCATCTCCGGCGCGCGCGATTCGATCGTGGCGTGCGAGATGCAGAGATTTGAATCGATAACGTAGGGTTCGACAAGCGCTCCGGTCGGACAAGCATCGATGCAGAGCGTGCACCGGCCACATTGGTCGGCGATTTCTGCATCGTCATATTCGAGTTCAAGATTCAAGAGCAGCTCGCCGATGAAAACCCACGATCCATATTCCTGCGTAATCAAGTTTGTGTGCTTACCAATCCAGCCCAGCCCAGCGCGCACCGCCCAGGCTTTGTCCATGGTTGCCTGAATATCCACGCAGACTTTGCCGTCCGCCTCCGGCCATTGCTCCTTGATCCATGACAACAGTTCACGCAATTTGTCACCGACCACTTCGTGATAATCGTCGCCCCACGCGTAACGCGAGACTTTACCTGTTACGGAACCGCGAGCGGTAGCGACCGGCCCTTTGCCCAGAAGGTCCGCGGCAGCAAGCGGGCCGGTCGCTACCGCTCGCGGTTCTGTAACGGTCCGCGCGCTAAGGTAAGCGGTACTGACTGCATGCTGGTGCGGCGTGTAGTAGTTCAAAGCGACAACGACGACCGAACGTGCGGCGGGAAAAATTCTATGCGGATCCGTGCGCTGTTCGGGATCGCGCGCCATCCAACTCATCTCGCCGTGATAGCCCCGCTGAAGCCACTCTTCCAGCCGTTCGCGCTCCGACGATAGGCCACTCACCGCCGTAACTCCTACTTTGGAAAAACCTAGCTCCGCAGCCCGTTGTTTTATTTGCGCTGACCGACTTGGTATCTTTGAATAGTTACGATTCACGTCGGACCTCTAGTATTCTCTAATGCAACAACGAACGCCATCGCTGCGAACTTATGAAATCAGAAATATCACTTGCGCCGGACGTATTGTCCAGCGTCGAGCAAGCTTTGGCCGAAGATATAGGGTCCGGTGATGTGACAACCAACAGCATCGTACCAGCCGAGGCAACTCTCGAAGGGACGATTGTCGCCAAACAATTTGGCGTGGTCGCCGGGCTCTCGATTGCGCAACTTGTTTTTCAAGTGCTTGATAAGCGCGTCAGTTTCAGGCCTCGCACGAGCGACAGCGAAAACGTTAATGCCAGCCAGATCCTGGCCGTGATCAAAGGCCCAGCACGCGCGATTCTTAGCGGCGAGCGCACCGCTCTGAATTTTCTCGGCCGCATGTCGGGGATTGCCACACTCACGCAACAGTTTGTCGAAGAAGTTCGGGGCACCAGGGCCAGAATCCTCGACACGCGCAAGACCGCTCCGAACCTGCGCGCCTGCGATAAATTGGCGGTGCGCCTCGGCGGAGGAGAAAATCACCGCCTGGGGCTGCATGACATGATTTTGATCAAGGACAACCACATAGATTTCGCGAGTTCGATCACTGAAGCTGTCAGCCATGCGCGCGAACATCGCAAGGGCCTGGAAATCGAAGTGGAAGCGCGAAGCCTGATGGATGTCGAAGAGTGTCTCGATCTGGGAGTGACATGGATATTGCTGGACAACATGTCTCACGAAGCGATTCGGCAAGCTGTTGTGCTAAACAACGGGCGCGCAAAGTTAGAAGCTTCGGGCAACGTGACTCTGGCGAACGTTCGTCACATAGCGGATACCGGAGTCGATTACATTTCGGTAGGGGCACTGACTCATTCAGTCAGGAATTTTGACGTAAGCCTGGTGGTATCAAAGGTACCGTGATCTTCTTCCCCTCTCCCATTTGGGAGAGGGGTCAGGGGTGAGGGTGCGAAGCATAGCGGGGAAAAAGAGAGTAAGGAAGGTGTTTTGTTCGCTAGACCCTCACCCTGCCCTCTCCCAAAGGGGAGAGGGGTCAGGGGTGAGGGTGCGAAGCATAGCGGGGAAAAAGAGAGTAAGGAAGGTGTTTTGTTCGCTAGACCCTCACCCTGCCCTCTCCCAAAGGGAGAGGGTCTTTCTGAAGATTCATTGCCAGTTTGCAAATCGAATCAGTTTTTGAATAATAAAAGGAACCATGCAACTTAATAGCTCAAACAACGAATTAACAGGTTATCTGTCTGATGAATTCCTCGCTTACACGCCGGAAGTTGCCGTCAAGACCCAATCAATATTTGACCGTCTTCGCGGTGTGCTTCCGGACATCGAATGGCCCGTGCACGCGCCGTATGTGGCGGCTATTAATGAGTTGAAGTCTAAGCTCAACGCTGTCATTCTCGCGCACAATTACCAGACGCCGGAAATTTTTCACGGAGTCGCGGACATTACCGGAGATTCGCTGGCTCTCGCTCAGCAGGCAGCCCGCACAGACGCGGAGGTGATCGTTCTCTGCGGCGTTAACTTCATGGCGGAAACTGCCAAGCTCCTTTCTCCCGAAAAGACGGTGCTCATTCCGGATTCGCAAGCAGGCTGTTCGCTGGCTTCGTCCATTACTCCCAACGACGTGCGTCTGCTGCGTCAGCGTTATCCGAATCAGACATTTGCTGTACCTCGGCGAATGCGGTCGAAGTAGTCGAGTCACTCGGCGTCGATCGCGTGATATTTCTTCCGGATGAGTTTCTGGGCCGCTATGTCGCGGGACAGACGAAGGTTGAAGTCATTCTGTGGAAGGGACACTGCGAAGTGCATGAGCGATTCACCGCTGAGGATGTGCGCCACTACAAGCAACAGTTTCAGAATATCGAGGTGCTGGCGCATCCTGAATGCCCGCCAGATGTTCTGGCCGAAGTCGATTTCGTAGGTTCGACGGCTGGAATGATCAAGCACTTGAATGGGAACGCATCTCGCAGAGTGGTGATGATCACCGAATGCTCAATGTCCGATAACGTAGCCGTCGAGTTTCCGCAAATTGAATTCATACGACCGTGTAATCTTTGTCCGCACATGAAGCGAATCACCCTGCCTAAGATTCTACGCTCGCTCCAGACCATGGAGCACAAAATTGAAATCGATCCCTCTTTAGCTGAACGAGCTCGTCGCGCAGTCGAACGAATGGTTGCGATAGGTCGCGGCTCCGGGGA
>QHXE01001064.1 GCA_003222835.1 Acidobacteriota bacterium
AGTGCGGCGAAGTCGGAAGAAGAAGGCGGCGATGGTAGTGCCGGGTCATGCTTGAAGGTTGCACCGACCACTTGGTCCATGTTCGTCCGCAGATCCACGCCTTTTGAATTTTCCTTGAGCTTCGCGTCCAGAAATTCGTTCACGATTCGACAGGTCTGCCGAAAGCCTTGATACCCTGTCTCTCTACTCCACCCGCTGGGTGGATTCGCCGGCGGACTCAGGTGAAAAGCCCTCGCTACTACAACGAAGGTTGTGAAATCTCCATGTAAAACGTTTGGGAGGGTAATGAAATAACGATCGGAGTGGTGAAAGGCTTCGACGCCGCTTAGGTTAAGCGTCGCACCGGCGCGGCGCAGGTCAAGCACGGCAGCTCGCATCGTCTGCGGCGAGTAACCGAAGTGATTTGTTAGCGAAGTGCTTCCCTCCGTGAATCCGTAAGTTCCATCGAGCCCGATCACCGCAGAAACGTTCGCGTTTCGCATCGCAAGAATCATGGCTATGGTTCCGCCGAGACTGTGTCCGAAAATCGCAAGTTTCGAATTGTCGACATCGGTCTGATCCCGAAGTAATTGCCACGCAAACTCAAGATCGCGTACCGACGCTTCAACCTCCGCAGGTGTGAACGTTTGCTCGGGCTGCTGATTCGACGGACCAAGGGACGGAACCGTAGCAACGATGTAACCGTGACTCGCAAGCAACTCCGCCAGGATTCCATTTGACAGGGTATAGGAATTGACACCGCCCGAATAGAGAACCAGCGGGAATCGACCAGGCGCAGGCTGTGCCGTCGCATACGCATTCATCGGCGTTGCGAGCATTGATGCAAACGCTTCGGAAGGCGCCATCTCTGCCATGACACGGCGGTCGCGCCGCTCAAGAAACGCATTCGGCTCTGCGAAATTGATCGGCCCCGAAGGGTGAATGTAGTCGGAAATTCGCATCGGTGAAGAGGCCGGGCGAATGACTGCCGGATACCAGACGCTCACTCTTACAGGCCGCCCATCCAAGTCGGGTGCAAATTCCTTGTTGTAGGGGCGTGTGACTCGCCAGGTGCGGGAGCGATCCAAACCGTAGATCACTTTGTAACCTACGCCGTAGGGCCCTGGAGACAACTCGCTCCATGGCAAAGGTGATAGCGTTTGCTGACCATTGACAAGCGAATAACACGACGCGACGAAGAGCAGTATAGCGATTGCAATCTTTCCAGGTTTGATACCTTTCACTCGGCCTCCAGCAAAAAAGAAGATCGGGACAATGTAAGGAGCATGAGACGATCCCCACGAATAGTTTTGACCTTCATTCTTAGCGAGATGGCTTTGGTTTCAATTCCCAAAGCACATTGATGATTTTCCATTCGCCATTCACCTTGGCTTCTTCCAGATAATCAATCCAACCTGATGCGACGATCTTGACGACTGCGGCGTTGTTGTAGCGATCGAGGATAGTAATCTCTTTCGTCTGCTGGTCTTTCGGCGTCTTGCTGCCACCACCTCGGCGTGTGTTCTGCACCAACTGCATTGCGCCCATGTGATTGAATTGGCTGTGGCCTGTTTTTGGATCGGTGAGAATCATTCGCTTCGCTAATTCAGGATGGATGTAATTCAAAGCCGTGGCCTTGATGGCTGCATCGTCATCGGTCGAGGAGGTTTGCCCAGGAGCAATGGTAGCCAGCAGAAATGCAACAGCCAAGACAACGATAGATCTTTTCATCGGTCTCTCCTTATATAAACGGCTCCTTATTCAGGTGGCGCACTTGTGCGCCATTCAGATCGAGCTGTAGCGATGGTACCGAACAACGAGTTGCGCGCGCGCTGAGCTCTTCCAATGATTGCGTTCGGTAATTAGCCTGCGAGCCCGATAGGAAGAGAAGCGCAATCGCGCACGAATGTTTCATAATTTATTCACCTGATCTGGCGACAGTCTCGTAGACAGAAGCCTCTTGCATAGCCAGCGACAGGCTGCCTGCACATATAAATCCTTCGGGAGGCTGAATTCATCCGCCGGGAAGCTTTTTTCTGTAACCCTTAACCGTCGTTTGAACGTCCCGAGCGCACCTCTGAATCTCTGTTTTCAACTTCTTGGACGACGTTAGGCGAGTCATTGCTTACACGTGCTCGCGCAATAAAGAAATCTCCGGACGGATGAATTTCATTCGGGAAAGGATTTACATATTCAGGCAGGCCGACGCTGGCTGTATAAATTGGGCGATTGTCGTTTATTCCTTTCTCGTTCGCCCTGGCAACCTGTGATGCCACAGCTATCGGAGGCCTGACTATTCTTCTTGAATTTCGAACGTCTGGTTGGTCGCACCGTTTCGGTTGATTGGATATGCTAATCTGCATTAATTCAGACTGCCGGACTGTATTAGCAGCGTTCTCCACCAGTGAAATACGATTTGATCCGTCGAGACGAATTTGAGCGTGTGGCCATGCCGCACACCGAGAGCCTTTTGCGCGCCGCTCTGCGGATTGCGAGGGAGCGCGCCGCCGCGGAAGACATGGTGCAGGAAACGCTGCTAAGCGCCTATGCTGAACGTTTCCAACAAGAACTACCGCAAGGCTCAAGCAAGGCCCGTTCTGGTCCCACTCAATGGGCACGAACCGTCCAGAGTGATTCCCATGCACGTGAGACCACCGCAATTGACCGCAGTCGAAGTCTTGTCGGCGCTTGATGCGTTGTCAACCGAGCATCGGCTGGTATTGATTCTGGCAGTAGTTGAAGGTTTCACTTGCAAAGAGATCGCCGCCATTTGTTCTCTGCCAATCGGCACGGTGATGTCGAGGCTGAGCCGCGGACGCGCAGAGCTGCGAAAGATTTTGGTCTATTCACAACGCGAAGAGCAGTCAACCGCCAGCGTCAGTTAACCCCGATCAATTGGAGATTAGATGAACTGTAACGAAACACAATTTGTCATGCCGCTTTATTTGTCGAGCGAACTCGATGCGATGCGGATGGCTGACTTTGAACTCCATGTCCAACAGTGCGGCCCGTGCGCCAGAGAGTTGGAGTACGCGAGGCATTGCGACGAACTGTT
>QHXE01000015.1 GCA_003222835.1 Acidobacteriota bacterium
AGCTGTACACAATCACTCACCTACAACTTCAACGTGGCGACGTCCGGTTCTGGCGGAGGATCCAATTCAGCGTATACGATGAGCTGGATGGGATATGACTGGGATGGTACTGGAGAAGAAACGATCACGCTAAACGGACATTTCCTCGCGTCCCTGCCATCAGCAGCTAGTTCGCAAAATTCCGGGACCTACGCCTCCTTTGACAATGTGAAAGGACTACAGATCAGCAACCAGACAGCAATCATATTCAGAAGTTCTACAGTCGATACACTCAGCTGTACCCAATCATTGACATATCATTTCGACACGGCGTCCAGCGGATCCTCCGGCGGTGGCGGAGGCGGTGGGGGTGGAAGCGGTTCAGGCTCCGTACCGATACTCATAGGCTGGGGCGGAGTAAGACTCGACGAGGCTGTGGTCGGAGGAGGAATCCATCAACCGAGTAGTCCGACGCCGTCAGCCGTATTCGCGGGAGAGTCGGCGACGAACATGGAACTGCTCCTTTCGAAGCTGAAGCCGTTGGGATACGATATCGTCAAAGTCTCCTTCGACCCGTCCTGCACAGGATCCCAGTTCATGAGTGCTTACAGCGCGACCAATCTGCAACGTGCTATCCAGATAGCTCAACACTTTGACTTCTGGATCGTCGTCGACTATCACGGGTTCACAGAACCCTTCACGCCGGCCACGTCGAGCTGCTGGCTCAACTTCTGGTCAGGGGTTGTTGGCCAGTTCAAGAGTAGTTATTCCAAGATCATTTGGGAGCCGGAGGATGAGCCTAAGTATGGTTTCAGCGGTTCTGCCTGTTCAGGAGCTTCAGCCTGCGTGTCATATCTCTCGAACGAGTATCAGCAATGGATCAACCAGGCCCGGTCGCTTGGTGATACTCACTGGATTGTGGTTGAGAATATTTGCAGCTTCGGCTGCAGTCTCTGTCCGGGGGGCGATGGAGCATGTTCGGCCGCGGCCAGCGGTTTTCCAATGGTGACTGATCCTCTCGGAACTCTCTCGCAGGGAGGTAGGATTTTCATCAGTCTTCACACCTACATGGACTACGGCAGCTACTCTGGTTCCTGGAATAGTGCGACGGCAGAGTCGGTCGCGCAGCAATACTACCAGGCGATGATTGCCGGTGTGAGAAGGACGGGCTGGCCGGTCTTGGACACTGAGTCTGGGGCTAGCCCGCTGTGCGGCAGCTGCGCGCCTGACGCTGTCTTGACAGGGAATGCGGGCTACACAGTTGTGACGTTCCATTTTGTGCAGACGCTGACGAACCTTCTAGATAGCAACACACCTCAAAGGATCAACTGGGTTAACTGGCCAGCGGGAAGCTGGACTGATACGCCCAACGCGGGCATCTATGGAGCGATGCAGTGCAATAGCTCACCTGAGGGTTGGGGTTGCTCATTGCAATTCAAGAGCACATAATCTCCGAGAAAACGAAACTGGATTCGGGTAAATCATTCCTATGCCTTCGCTGTTGAGTCGTCGATAATTGTGGGATGGTCTCGTGGCTTCAGAAGATCTGTTGCTACTCTCGCCCTCAACGAGGTGATCTGGTCCCTAAGAGACTCGCCGAAAGTGAAACCGGCTCTTTGGGAATACTTCTTGTAGAGTTCTGCGACAGTCCTGAAGACTATAACGCGGGCACCGTCTCAGAAAGCACTAGTCAGGACCTTGGACACATGGTCGAACATAATGGCGACCTCTGGAGGATGTACCCCATTCCTTTCCAGTAGTAGGAATATCTCCGTCTTAACCGTCCGGCTAATAAAGTGTTATTACCCTTTTTCCTCAGGATCGTAGAACATGTTAGTCAAGGTATTTGCTGAATGAGCGGAATTCTAGCTCGCAACCATAATGTAACCATGATGGTCTTAGCAGCGATCCTACTTCTGTATGGACTGGCACCGGTCTCGGCGGTCGTAACCTACAAACCCGGCGTCAAACCAGGCGACACAGCAACATACGGACAGGTCAAGGCAGACTGGAAGTCTGACAATGCGCCGTTTTCTCCCGTCAAAGACTTTCTCGGAATAAGCTCGATAACCGTCTCTATCCTCAACGTCGCGGAAACTGACGTAACCGCTCGACAGACATTCAACTATCCGAACGGAACGACCAGAAGCATTATCTGGGTTGAGGATGTCCAGAGCGGAGACGGAAATATGTCCTCAGCGATCGCCTGGATTATCGCAGGCTCGCTGGTTGCTCCAGACCCTCTCTACGAGTCTTCCTCAGCATCAACGATAGGCGAGACTGTGCAAGGGGTCTACGCAGGGTCGATCCGGACTGTCAACATTATCAACTCGACGCAGCCCGAACCAGGAGGATTCTGCAAGTTCCTAAGGGTCTGGGATCAGAACACGGGCATCCTGCTCGGATTTGGCTTGAACTACACTGTCTCCAACGCAAACTACCACGTCTCCGCGTCAGCATCTATGCAGATGACCAGAACCAGCCTCTGGACCCTACTTGAACATACTACTACTCGTGCGCCCTCCCCGATTTTCGGACTTGCTGTATTCCTCGCAGCGATTGCGTCGGCGAGCGCATATGCTCTTCACGGAAAACGCCGTCTCGTTGAAGACCTCTGAAAGGGAAAGGACGCGAAGAGAACCCAGGCGAAGCTAGTCAAATGACTCCCCCCTCTCTACAGTTCCAGTAGCTTGGCCGGGCTCCTTGTCACCGGATTCTTCTGGTATGTGTTCAGAGGTATGAACTTCGCGACTGGGAGACGTCCCAACGGACCGGTTCGGAGTGTCTGGAGTAAGAGCAATGGTCGAAAGCGAAAATGATCTTGGTGAAAACACAGCTCCGATACTGTCGGACTCGGCAGGGCCGCAGCCGATTTCAGTCTTGTTGATTGCGGACGTTTTTGAAAATTTCGGGGATTCAGAATCTTGTAGGCATTTGTGTTCACCCGTAGACGCAACCTATTTCCGATTCTGAGTAGAGATAGTAGGCAAATGCGCTTCCCATACCCCCTTGACAACTGCGAATGCGGACACTACAGGATTAGTCACGACACCAAGACAGGCTCCGGCGAGACGACGTGCACCGCATGTACATGCGCCCAGTTTAGTCTGAAGCAGTCGTACAATGAACAGAGGGAAGTGCAGACCAGGGCTTGAAGCACGAGCCGGAGCCGACGCTTTCGGCAAGAAACGTCCAGTTCAACAGCCTGAAGCGCGACCGAGTAGAACAAGTCACCCACCTAGGTGGTCCATGGAGCGGACTGAAACAATGTGTGCAATGTGGCAAAGTCCTCGGGGCATAGCGATCATTAGTCGTGATAACAGGCTGCGACATGAGGTCGATCTAAGCGCTTCCTGTTAGGAAGGCAATCTTTGAGAAGAATCGTAGCCTTGTCACTGTCTTTGTCACGCTAGGTTGGGAGCATGCTGTATTCGTGGCTCGTTCCAGAACTCGGACAAATGGCCGAGTATCGCCTTGGACATGACATTGAATTACGTGAGCGTGTATGGGTCAGAGTGGAAGGAGCTAAGTGGTGTTTATTGTCACACTAGGGCGGAATGTAGATGAGAACTAATGAGGAGATCATCAGACAAGCAGCAAAAAGTCGGTCAATGATGGACTTCTACATGATCCAGATGGAAATTCTTCTCGATATTCGCACTTTAGTTAAGGAGTTGATAGAACTCAGCTCAACTAATCGGCGAGTGGAAGAATCAAAGCGTCGCGACGGTACCTAGCTCATTGAGCAAGGCTAACGCGCCCGGCACACCTGCGGTGAGGGAGAAATCAGTTTGACTTAGCGCTCGCATTGGCGAAAGCGCCCTGTGAATGATGCGTAGATCGCGTTCTTTGTCTATTGCTCAATTAGCCTTTTGAGCTGAGCGGCTTTGGACTAGGCTCTGCTCTCTGCTAACTCTACGAATCTTGCATATTACTTGATCGTCGCTCTCTTCTAGGTCCACTTTCAAACCGAGACGGTGACACAATGCGTTGAAAGAAGCACCATAATAGGCGGATGCGCTCAGTCCCATGCCGTGTCTCAGAATTATCGTGCGGTTGCCTTCATCGTCGGATTCGGAGTAGACGTAAACGTTAGAGTATTCTGCGCCGATTACCCGGAAGATCTTGAGAACAGAGTCTAGGTCGAATTTTCGGAAATAGTAGAGAATGAACTCGACGACCCTGTTGTTTCCGCTCTTGAGTCCCACTTCTCTAGCCTCGTCAACAGTTAGGTGTGACCAGAATAGTTCCAACAACAGGGGATCAATGGTAACCAGCTTGAAGTCATCAACGAATCTTCCCCATTCGACGTAACGTCGCAGGGCTTTGTTGACAAGCAAGTTAACCTCCAGAGGATGACCCTCGACCAAATCGTCTATTTTCTCACTGAGTTCTCGCTCAATGGCGAATGTTCGACGAGTCAGTCGTGGCAAGAGACATGGCAGCACTGTGACTAGGAATGATCGAGCGTATAGGGGTTGCCCACCCTACCAGCTATCATGAGGACCTGGCCTTGCCAAGGTTCTCTTTCTTGACCTTTTCTCGCTGCTCTCCTGGGTGGTCACAGTCAGGTATGATGATGGCCCGGATCAATTGCTGGACAGTCACTCCTGTTCGCTTCGCGAGATCCTCACTATTTTCCGCAACAAGGGTAGACTATGGTTATTAGCCCAAATCTGAGAACAGGAGCAACCGTGTCCAAGTTCATAATGTCACTAGGGGACAACGCGTATCAGGTTCTCCAACTGGAGGCAGCGAGACGATACATCTCAATACAAGAACTGTTGAGAGCTGTAATCATTCCCGAATGGGTAGAACAAAACCCACCTCCTCAGAAGGCACTAGCCCAACGCCTGGCACTTGCACTAGTCCGGCATGATAGGCCAGTCTTGCCACAGATCAATGCTCACTAGAGAAACGTGGCACCGCAGATGTGATGAGAAGGCGGGAAAGCTGGACCCTGTCCACGACAAGTGTTCAAAAAGACACGTAGGTGAAAGGTTCGCTCGTATCCTGAAGGCTTCAACGGCTTCCGGGCAGACTTCGACGCACAGTCATCATGGCAGGAAGAAAAACTAGCTGAGTTTTTCTTGGTGGGCTCGTGCCTTTCTGAGCAATTCTAGCATAGTGGACGCAACCCCAATATGCGTAACCCGCAGCATTGTCGAATAATGGATAATGAAGCGGGAACAGAGAATACCTCAGGAAAAGTGTAGCCACCGCCAAGCCTTCCGCAACAAGGATGGAACCATGGAGTGTTCCGAATGCGGCAATACATGGGAGTCGTTACAATCCTACGTGTTGAATTCTCGAATGAAAATGTCGAAAACCTACAACATAACTCGGTGAGTATCACCTACCAATCATTCTTAACTGGAGCGTTCTTCTCCACCACTTCCAAATAGTCCGTGGAAACGATTCGATGAATTGTAATCCGTCTAGCTTGCGGGGTAGGCGAGACTTTCCGTGGGCTAGTGGACAGGCGTTACTGACCCGGTTTGTCTTGGGTACAGTTTAAGAAAAAAAGGTCCATCACCATGGCTCTCCACGGTAGAAAAAATGACGAGAAACGAACAGACAAGCTACATATTCGCCAAATGCAAAGGAGAACGTGCACACACAATTTCCCAGATCGAGCATATTCCCAACGTCGAGTCCGCCACACCCGTAACAGGACGATTCGACCTGGTGATCAAGCTGGGAACCAACGAGCCTACCAAGGCTTTCACTGCCATGGAGAAGATCAGGGACATCCCTAGCATCACAAACACTCAGACAACCATCTCCTTCGAGAGCATCATCAACAATTCCAACAAGGCAGACAACCAGAGCCCCCTAGCATTCGCTCTCTTGAAAGTCAGAGGCAGCTTCGACGCGATTCTGCGGAAACTCAAGACCATCCCGAACTTTGCAGAGGCACACGTCATTCCTGGAGCGTTCGACATACTTGCGGCTTTCAGGGCAGACAGCTCTGCGGATCTTCTGGAAAAGTCTGTTGAGAAGATAGGCAGCATCAACGGAATCACGGCCAGCGAGACCCTCATATCATACAGCCTGCCCGGAAGAACCGAAAGGTTCTAGACCCGACCCAGCGGACTCTCCAGAAACCTCCTTTTTTCTTTCGACCAAGACCAGCGAACGCCCTAGACGAGTAACCCGGCCTGCATCTTCTAGTCGCCGACGTTCTTGCTCATGGAAATCTCACTGGATGCGCTGGAAACGCTAAACCTACCTGGAGTCACTGCCTCCGGTGTGGCATTGAATTGGTTCAGACAAAATTCTGAGGATAGTATTGGGATTGGCGCCTAACAATCGGATCTGTCAGAGCGACCATTAGGGTCGCCAATGTTTGAGAGACGCAGATCAGAATCAGACTTGGTCGATCGGTTCCCTTGACAGCATCTTCATTCTTTCACTATCATGCCCATAGAAATCAGGTGAAGAAAGGTTTTCAGAAACGCCTTCTGCACTATCGGTTCCAGTGCCTGCCCAGTCTTTACGTACTCTGCCGTCCAAGAGACGAGCCTTGATGATTTGGTTAGGAGAACCAGCCTGATCTTGCGGTCTCTTGTCAAGTAGCGCTCACCGATGACCTCATCTTCAGCATCACCTGCATCGATTGGAGACACAATGGCCACGCAATTGCCGGATTGGCATTAAGCTCGCAATAATAGTCGAGTTCAACTCTGCTGAAGGCAAGCCAGTGACAATTCCAGTGTATGAAAGTGGAAATGCTCTGAAACTATTCCAGAAGACGAAGGCTCCCACCCAATCTCTTTGGGTTTAGAGCACGCATGGAGAGGTCTGGATGAGATCGTCATTCTTTGTGGATTAGAAGTGGAACGCAGTAGATCGTCTAGGGCTCTACTTTGGTGCGCCTGTATGCTGCCCTGCCGTATCTGTAGCGCAGATACAGCACTTGGAGTCCAATCCCTATCGCCGCGAACACGCCCCCCACGGTTATTGAAATGAGGCTGTTGTTCGTGAATCCCCACCACATGAAAGCCGCCGCGAGGATGAGCGCGATTGTTGGGGGATTGGCGCCTCGAATATGGAACATTGTTTCGTCACCAAGAACAATTCCGCTTCCGCCGCTCTTAAGCCGGGTGATACCCTGCCCTAGGACCATATTACTGTCAATGGTAAGCCACGGTTACACGCTTAGGGGTCTGCAAGGCTCCGTACAAGCCCTGAGCATATTTTCGACCATGGCACTCATCTGAGTCCATCAACGCCCAACTCTTCTTCTGCTGACCAAATGGACTCTATTCTCTAGAGCCAGTATGGACTCGATTAACTAGAGACAGTCGGCGACCATTGAATACGAGAAACTCGCCGCATGACCTCACGTCTCTAGAAGCGGATCTTCACGGCAACCGTAAGCATTGCAGTCATTGGCGCAGGTTATTGGGGAACGAAGGTCATCAGAGAGATTCTGATCCTTTCCAGAAAGACTGGCGCGGTCAGTCTGCGCTCAATTGTTGATATTTCTCCGGCCGCACTAGAGCGGTGTCGAAAGAAGGTGGGACCATTGGATTACAGGACCGATTACCAGAGTCTCCTGTCGGATCCGGAACTCTCAGCAGTTCATGTGTGCACGCCGAACTCAACCCATTTCGAGATAGCATCAGCCTTCATCAAAGCAGGAAAAAACGTCTTGGTAGAGAAGCCCCTCGCACTCAGCTCGAGAGAGGCCTATCTCCTTGTCGAGCAGGCCAGAGCCCAGAAAGTAGTGTTATCAACGGGGCATTCTCATAGGTTCAACAACGGACTCAGAGCACTAAAGAGCACTCTTGAGCCATCGATTCTCGGCGAGCCTCACTATCTCGGGCTAGAATGGACGGGCATCTCACCGGCACAATATCAAGGAAACGTGATAACCAATCTAGCGCCCCACCCCTTCGACATAACCAACTCTCTCACAGGGCTGTGGCCCGACAAGATTTCGTGCATCGCAAGAGGATACAGGAACAAGGAGAATGAAGAGGTTGCCTTCATCACATGCGAATACGAGAGCGGCCTTTGCGCTGAAATAGAAGTAAGCATGCTGGATCCCTGGCAGCGCAGAAACCTGAGGATTGTTGCCGAGAAAGGGACCGCGCATCTAGATCTTCTAGATCAGAAAGTGGTTCTTCTTCACCAAAACGGAATCGTGAAGATGCCAATAATCCCAAGTAACATTCTGAGAGAAGAGATCGAACATTTTGCGAATTGTGTCGGTCGCAGTAGGCTTTCGCAAACCTTCTCCAATGATAGTGATGGACTGTTGGGCGCACATGTAGTCACTTGCCTTGAGGCAGCGAGAGAATCATTGTCTGAGGAACGTTCAGTGGAGGTCAAGTTCCCCTCTCTGTATAGTGAGTCGGTGGTGATCAACTAGAATATGGATCCACATTCTAACTATCCTGATACAGGAGAGTCGGGCGAAGCATACGACGTGGAGAGGCGTTCCGCTCCTCTAGAATCTTCGTTAGAAGCGACCGTTCTATCGGAATCGCTCCTCAAACCTTCGGTAAGCAGAGCGAGGCCTGCGATGTGAGAATAATCTTCTCCATTCTGGCTTGTGATCTGAGTGAGAATTTGGGTTAGATCATCTGCAAGCTCGGAATAGCCGCAGGCAACACCAAGGCGCGCTCTGACAATTCCGCTGGGAGCTACTTTGGAATTGTGTAATGAACCGTAATCTGATTCGCCGTATGTTCGATCCGCACTTCCACGCGAGCTATCTCCCTTAAGGCGTAACTGATTATTTCCTCCCAGAGAATAGAGACTTTGATCCCCCGGTCGTGGAAAAACGATAATGCGTGGTCTTCCGGGTTGTGTTCTTGTAACGAGAAGAAGTTTGCGTACGGACGAGCAAGGTAACGGAACGCGGCCAGTACACTTGCCAGATTGGGAGTCTTGAACACATACCTCACAAAATCCTGAGCGAACGTCTCGGCCAAGTGTCTGCCGAGTTCTCGCGCCTGTCCCTCGGAAAGAAGGCTCATCAGCTTGTGCTCCATAGACGAAGGGACGGAGATGAAACCGAACTTTTCCTCCCAGAGATGCCAGTGAGCATAACGGTCGACTGCCCGCTGGATCACCTGAACGTCGGTGGTATGCTCCTGTCGCGCCTGTTCGGCTATGATGCCCGCCACCTCCTCGTCCAGACGTATCGCTCGATGCACTGTCCTCTGGAGCGCGCTCCTCTGCTCAGACTGCGTATTGGTTTCGGTTTCATCTTGGCGAGTTTCATGTTGGAGGGGAGTAATCGCACTCCGGTTCGTTTGTGATTGGAAGTTTTCGATAGGAAATCGTTCCTGGGACAACTTTTTGGCCTCGACTCTTATGGGGTCCTTGATAGTTCCGGTCCTCGTCTCCGTTAGATCACCCGACAACGAACGGCGCTTTGCCTTCCAAAAGTCACTCGTCTGGCGTTCGAACATCGGTGCGACCCTTGTTTCGCGAATCGCAGACTTAAGGACGCCATTACCCGGCAGCAGCCTTGACGCTGTCCGAATCAGTTTTTAGCCGCTGATTCGCCGTCTACAACAAGACTTCGTATAGGCAGCCTTCCAACAACGTACTGGATCGAGTGCTCTATCAGAGAGCCGAGGACGAGGAATGCGGGACCGATCGGTCCGTAGAGCAACCAGAGGCGAGCTCCGACACCTTCGCTGAGAGTCTCGAGAATGACTCCTGCCGTGATCGCGCCTCTTGGGTTTCTGAAGCGGAGATATGGCTGCTGGGTGATTACGTTCTCTGTAATCTGATGCTCAATATAGAACCCGACGAAGAAATAGAGCGATGCGAAGAGCGAGCTCATCGAGAGCAGAGACGAAGTATTGGAAAGTAGGATCAGCCATACGCTCCAGTTGACCACCTCAAGCAGGCTAAAGCCAAATATCTGCGCAAATACTCTGCGGGTAAAATTCGGATTCTCCGCGCGCTGCATAATAGAATGCTCGATCAGGAGCACGAGCAGCAGGACGAGCGGGGCGATTGGGATACCCTGGTAGAACATTGAGGCGCGGGCGAGAATCAGCCAGGCGATCAGCCCAGCATCCTCTATGATAGTGACCAGTAGAACAACGCCAGCCGCCCCAGCCTTCGAGTAAGAGCTCATGGGTCCTTCGCGTTGCACGT
>QHXE01000016.1 GCA_003222835.1 Acidobacteriota bacterium
ATTCTCGTTGAGCGTCTTTTCCATCTGATAGACGAGCCCATCGAGACGGTTTCGCCCTTCGATCTCTTCACGCTTGTTTGCGTCCTCAGCCGAATGCGACTCGGCGTCACGCATCATGCGATCGATGTCGTCCTTGCTCAGACCCGACGAAGACGTAATCGTGATCTTCTGTTCGCGTCCGGTGCCCATGTCTTTCGCTGACACGTTCACGATGCCGTTCGCGTCGATGTCAAAAGCGACTTCGATTTGCGGCATGCCACGCGGCGCCGGCGGAATCCCTATGAGATGAAATTTGCCCAGCGTGCGATTATCCGCGGCCATCGGACGCTCGCCTTGCAACACGTGAACTTCGACCGAGGTTTGATTGTCCGAAGCGGTCGAGAAAATCTCGGACTTGCGGGTCGGAATCGTCGTGTTGCGCTCGATCAGTTTAGTGAAGACGCCGCCCAGCGTTTCAATGCCCAGACTCAATGGCGTGACGTCGAGCAGAAGGATATCGGTCTTTTCGCCTGACAGCACACCGGCTTGAACGGCCGCCCCGATGGCGACAACCTCATCCGGATTGACGCTCTTGTTGGGCTCTTTGCCGAAGAAGTTCTTTACCAGTTCCTGAACTTTAGGGATACGCGTCGATCCGCCCACCAGTACTACTTCGTCAATTTTCTTTGAGTCGAGCGCCGCATCCTTCAGAGCTTGTTCGACCGGCGGCATCAAACGTTTGAAAATCGGATCGGCCAACTGCTCAAAACGTGCGCGCGTGAGCTTCATCACCAGATGCTTCGGTCCGGACTGATCGGCAGTGATAAACGGCAGATTGATCTCGGTCTCCATCGTATGCGAAAGCTCGATCTTGGCTTTCTCTGCGGCTTCTTTCAGGCGCTGCAGGGCCATCTTATCTTTCGAAAGGTCGATGCCCTGATCCTTTTTGAACTCTTCGACGATCCATTCGATCAGGCGCTCGTCAATGTCGTCGCCGCCCAGATGCGTGTCGCCGTTCGTGGACTTTACTTCGACCACGCCTTCGCCAACTTCCAGGATTGAAATATCAAACGTGCCACCGCCGAAGTCGAACACGGCGATTGTTTCATCCTTCTTCTTATCCAGACCATAAGCCAGAGCCGCGGCGGTCGGTTCGTTGACGATGCGCATAACTTCAAGACCCGCGATCTTGCCGGCGTCTTTCGTAGCCTGGCGCTGCGAGTCGTTAAAATACGCGGGAACTGTGATGACTGCCTTCTCGACTTTTTGTCCGAGATAATCTTCGGCGGACTGCTTCATCTTTTGCAGAATCATCGCCGATATTTCGGGGGGGCTCCACTCTTTCCCGCCGGCCGCAATGCGCACATCACCGCCAGCGCCGCTTCCTTGCACTTTGTAGGGAACCTGCTTCATCTCTTCGCTTACTTCGTTGAAGCGACGTCCCATGAATCTCTTAATTGAATAGACTGTGTTTTCGGGATTGGTAACTGCCTGCCTCTTGGCGACCTGACCTACCAGACGGTTGCCGTCCTTCGCGAAAGCTACAACCGAAGGCGTCGTCCGGCCCCCTTCAGAATTAGTAATCACGGTCGGCTCGCCGCCCTCCATGACCGCGACTACCGAGTTAGTCGTACCCAAGTCAATGCCAATGATTTTGCTCATTTCTTCAAATACTCCGCTAAATTTGGTCTCCGTCCGTCACTTAACCGACGGGCAGGGTTGAATGCGAGCTTAGAATAATACCTGAGCGTACCATTGTCAACTTTGCTCGTGCGGTTGGCTTCTGGGTGTTGGGTGGTTTTATTGGTGGTGGTCGTTCAAGAGCCGGGACACAAAGAAGACGTAATGAACTCCCGAAAGGACAGTCAGGGTAAAAACTAGAGCGTAAAGCGTGGGTAGATAGTAGCCGGTACCTACGCGGGTTTGGGCCGCGAGAATCACCGTAGCAACCGCGAGAATCTGTACTACGGTGCTGATTTTTCCTAGGGTCGAAGGACGAAATGCGCGAAAGCCAGTCACCATATTGATCGCGGCAGCCCCCACCAGAATGAAAACGTCCCGGCTAATCACGGTGATGGTTACCCAGAACGGTACCGGCAGATGCCTGGGCAAAGGATTGGGAAAGACTGCCCGCATTGAGAGCACGACAAATGAGGTTACGAGCATCATTTTGTCGGCTATTGGATCGAGGATTCGGCCGAGCGGAGATTGTTGATGAAAACGGCGCGCGAAGAGGCCATCCAGTCCATCAGTGATTCCGGCGACGACAAACGCTACCAGCGCCCAAACAAACTTTTGGTAGAAAAGCAACGAGACAAAGACTGGTATCAGCGCCATCCTAAAGATGGTCAGCACGTTTGGCAGGGTGATAATCCGAGAGGACACGAGACGATTTCAGATTTCGAATTTGCGATTGCTGATTGGGCCAAGCGCCGCCCGAGAGCGTCAACCCATTTGCGAAACAATCAAGCTGGAGCTGGCGAGATATCCCATTACCGATGGATAAGTCACGCCCAAGCTATGCCAGGCAGCGCAGCGCGAGCACCGACACTTCCGGTGGACAGCCGTAGCGAATTGGCAGGACCACCGTTCCCAGTCCGCGCGTGACATATATCTGCGTGTTCCCGCGCCGTCCAAGTCCACGCAGCATTCGACGCCGCGGCCGGCCGGAGCGGCTCTTCTCGGAACGCCAGGTAACTTGACCGCCGTGAGTATGGCCACTGAGAACAAGATCGACATCTGCCCGCGCGGCGCGTCGCAGAATGATTGGGTTATGCGCCAGCAACAACTTCATTTCGTCATCTCGAGAGCCGGCCAAAGCCAGCGGCAAATCTTCCAGTCCAACCATGGTGTCATTGACGCCGGCCAGCCAGAACGATTCACCCAGGAGATCGACGCGCATGCCCTCGTTCAAGAGGACCCGAATGTTTCCCAAGCGAAACAGATCGGCGATCAACTCGGCATCGGTCCAGTGATCGTGATTTCCGAGCACGGCGAAAACACCGTGACGCGCACGTAGCCGGCTAATCAACTCGGCGCACGGCGCGGCATAACTGCGGTCATGCGAAATGTAATCACCGGTCAGCGCGATTAGGTCGGGACTCAGATCGTTTGCCGCCTGAACGGCGCGCTCCAGATGCCGCACATCAGTCAATGGCCCGTAATGGAAATCTGAAAGATGTACAATGCGGAGTCCGTCAAGCGCTTTTGGCAGACGGTGCAGGTAGATATCCTGACGCTCGATTGCCAGCATGAACGGCTCAGCTAAGGCAATGCGGGCGGCTTCGCCCAGCACGGATTTGATTACCGTCAGCGGCCTGGGCTCTGGCCTCGGTCGCCGGCGCGGCGGCCGGTCATGTCTCCAGCGAATCGGAGTAGACATATCTATGGTCGGGGTTTCTAAAGCGCGCGCATTATATTCATCGCTCGCGTCAGGTGCAAATGTCGGGCTGTTTTATGCGACAGTGATTTCCTTCGATAGATAAACGTCCTGGATTGCGTTCAGCAATTCGACGCCGTCATTCATCGGCCGCTGAAAAGCCTTGCGTCCGGAAATCAGGCCCATACCCCCACCACGTTTATTAATGACGGCGGTGCGCACTGCGGCGGCCAAATCGGCTGCGCCTTTCGACTCGCCGCCTGAGTTGATCAGGCCGATGCGGCCCATGTACCCATTGGCGACTTGATAACGAACGAGGTCGATTGGATTGTCGCTGGTCAGTTTTTCATAAACCAGCTTGCTGGTCTTGCCATACGATTTACCGAGTTCTTTTTCGACGGCTGGATAGCCACCGTTGCGTACTGGCAGTTTCTGTTTGATGATGTCGGCCTGAATCGTAACGCCGAGATGGTTTGCCTGTCCGGTGAGATCGGCTGCGGCGTGCATGTCTCCTTCGAGAGTTTTGAATTTGGGGTTGCGCAAGTAACACCAGAGGACGCAGGCCATGCCCAGCTCATGCGCTTGCGCAAAGGCTTCTGAAATCTCCGTAATCTGTCGGGTCGATTCATCGGAACCAAAATAGATCGTGGCGCCCACGGCGACCGCGCCTAAGTTCTTCGCTTCTTTCACGGTGCCGAATAGAACCTGATCGAATTTATTCGGCAAAGTAAGCATCTCGTTGTGATTGATTTTCACTATGAATGGAATTCTGTGGGCGTACTTGCGCGCAACACTTCCCAGCACTCCGAATGTCGACGCCACACCATTGCAGCCCCCTTCGATCGCGAGTTTCACGATGTTCCCAGGATCGAAGTATTGTGGATTCGGCGCAAAAGAAGCCCCGCCGGAATGCTCGACGCCTTGATCGACGGGCAGGATGGAAACGTAACCCGTGCCGGCCAACCGCCCGTGACCTATTAACGATTGCAACGAACGAAGAACTGCCGGCGAACGATCCGACTGCGCGACCACCCGATCGATAAAATCAGGCCCCGGCAAATGAAGCTGCTCCTTCGGAATTGTCTGTGCCGTGTGATCGAGAAGCGACCGTGCTTCATCGCCCAAAAGTTCTTCAATGCTTTCTTCCTCCAGCCATCCCAGCGCGGCACCCGACGCTTGGAATTCACAACTAAAACTTTTGTTTAAGCGAGGCTTTGATTATAACACAGGAGTGACTCGCCGCATTCGCACCGGCGCCTAACTTGGGAGCAAGGAACGATGATTCATTCAGCGCCCGCGGCCATCGCTTCGGCTTGTAGTTTGTCTTTCAAAGACGAGCGCCAGGCGCTTTCCATCTCGGCGACGTCCAACTGGATAACTTCCTCGCCGTCACTTTCGATGCGCAGACGATCTGACCCCACATTGCCAAGCAGTGTCATTGGGCAACTGGCGGCGGCGACGATCTCTTCAATGTCGCCGAGCGCGGATTGGTCAAAGCTGACGATGATGCGCGAAGGTGTCTCGCTGAAGAGTCGCGTTACTATGTCGTCCTCGCCGGTGATGTCGATGTCGGCGCCGAACGCCTCACGATTGAGCGAAGAGAAGCAGCATTCGGAGAGCGCGACGGCCAATCCGCCATCGGAACAATCATGAGCTGATCGCAGCAGACCTGCTTCAGCGGCCCGCAAGCAAGCGGTTTGGACTGCTCGTTCGGCTTCGAGGTCGAGCGCAGGAACTCTGCCGTCGTTAAAGAGTTGTTCTGTCCTCTTTCCTTCAATCACGACAGCATATTCGCTGATTGAAAGATCGTCGCGAGTGGCACCGAGCAGCGCGATGAAATCACCGGGATTCTTGAAGCCTGGTTGAATCACTCGTTTCACGTCATCGATCAATCCGATCATTCCGATCACGGGCGTCGGCAAAACGCCGCGACCTTCCGTTTCATTGTAGAACGAGACGTTGCCGGAAACGACGGGCGTATTGAAAGCCTTGCAGGCTTCAGTCAGACCATCTATCACTTCGGAGAATGACCACATCACTTCCGGCCGTTCGGGAGATGCAAAGTTCAAACAGTTCGTGATTGCGATGGGTTGCGCGCCGACGCAGACGACGTTGCGTGCTGCCTCAGCAACGATGAGCTTGGCGCCTTCGCGTGGATTCACGGCGCAATAGCGGCCATTTCCGTCAAGCGCAATCGCCAGCGCGCGTCGTGTCTCCTTGATCCGCACGACGGCAGCATCGGCGCCCGGCAGCACCGCAGTGTTTGTGCGCACCATGTGATCGTATTGACGATAGACCCATTCTTTGGAAGCGAGGTTGGGTGAAGAGAGCAGGCGCAGCAGTGCTTCATTGTGATTTGGTTCAGCGCTAAGATTCGGTGCGGTCGGAGGCGCTGGACTGATAATGTCCGTGCCTCCGCCAACGCTCGCAGCTGGTTCAGCCGTCAACGTCGGATCAGTTTTAGCCGCTTTCACATTTTCCGGATCCCTGGGTGAAGATAAAGCAGCGGACCGGACGTCCGCGTACCGGGCTTTCATCGGCCGTTCGTAAATTGGAGCCTCGTCGGTCAAGGCTTTCACCGGCACATCGCAAACTATTTCACCGTTGTGAGTCACGCGCATGCGGCCACCGTCGCGCACCTGGCCAATTACGACTGCGTCCAAATCCCACTTGCGAAAGATATCTGCGACTTCGCGCTCGCGTCCCTTGTGAGCAACGATCAGCATTCGTTCCTGCGATTCCGAAAGCAGCATTTCGTAAGCAGTCATCCCGGTTTCGCGCTGCGGTACCATCGACAAATCGACTTCAATTCCGGTATCGGCGCGCGCCGCCATTTCGCAAGTCGAACAAGTCAGGCCGGCGGCGCCCATGTCCTGAATGCCGGCGACCGCGCCGCTGCGCATCGCTTCGAGACAGGCTTCCAACAAAAGCTTTTCCAGGAAGGGATCACCAACTTGTACAGTGGGACGTTTCTCAAGAGCTTCTTCGTCAAACTCTGCCGAAGCCATCGTCGCGCCATGAATGCCGTCGCGGCCGGTCTTCGCCCCAACATACAAAACCGGATTTCCAACGCCCGTCGCTTTACCGAAGAAGATTTGATCTCTGCGAACGAGCCCCAGCGCGAAAGCATTGATGAGCGGATTCAGCGCGTAAGCGTCGTCGAACGCGACCTCGCCGCCAACCGTCGGCACTCCGAACGCGTTTCCGTAATGCGCAATGCCGGCAACTACTCCGGCGAGCAGCGACCGATTTCGTCTTCCTTGCTTCGGATCGTCGAGCGCTCCAAAACGCAAGCTGTTCAGCGCCGCGATCGGACGAGCGCCCATCGTGAAGATGTCGCGCAGGATTCCGCCGACGCCCGTAGCGGCTCCCTGAAAAGGTTCGATGAACGATGGATGGTTATGCGATTCGATCTTGAAGGCCGCACACCAGCCGTCGCCGACATCGACGACGCCGGCATTTTCGCCCGGCGGCACAATCACGCGCTCGCCGGTTGTCGGCAGCCGCTTTAAATGAATCCGAGAAGACTTGTATGAACAATGCTCGGACCACATGACGGAAAAGACGCCGAGTTCGACGAGGTTCGGGTCGCGTCCGAGCAGTGCTTTGATACGCTTGAATTCTTCGGGGGTAAGATTGTGAGCGGCGATTACTTCTGGAGTGATCATTTCCTAAGTGATGCGTGATGAGTCATGAGTGATGAGCAAAGCACGGAGCGGGATCTTCCTCATCACTTTGCACTCATCACTGCTATTGTTTACTGCCAACTGCTTTGTCGATTGCCGCGCGCAATTCATCGGGCTTGATGCGGCCGAAATGCCGGAAGACGACGTGCCCGTCTTTGTCATAAAGAAACGTTGCCGGTAACTGACCATCCCAGGCTGCATCGACAACTTTAATGGCCGGCTCCGGATCGTTCACGTTGAGCAGCACGACGGACATCGTAGCCTTCATCTCTTTGAGAAATTTCGGCACCGCCGTCTTGATGTCAGCCACTTCGTCCAGCGACACAGCCACAAAATTCAAACGCGCCGCAGGATAGTCGGCATCGATCTTGACGAGATCGGGAAACTCTTCGCGGCAGGGATCGCACCACGTTGCCCAAAAGTTAATTAGGAGCGGACGCGTGTCTTTCGGATCGCGCTGCAAAAGTTTCTTCAGACCATCGAGATTGATCTGGCGGATATCGGCAGATTTATCTGCGCCCGCACCGTTGAGTTGGACAGGCGCAGCAAAGCTGGTGACGAATCCAACGATCAAAAGACTAACGATCAGAATTGAGAAACGCATTCCTTAGTTCTTTACCGCGTAGCGGTGGGTTGAATTTAGCCGTGTCTTTTAAGGTACGGAAAAGATCGCGATGTTATCATTCATCCGTCACGTCAGCGACGACTGACTTACACCGCACGCCAGGCAATTGATCGCTTCCTGCGCTATTGTTAATAATTTCTCTTCCCCGAAGCGGCTCAGTCGGCGCTGACGCGAGGCGGGTGTGTTGACCGTCGGTACCCGGCCTTGAAAGACCGGGCTAAACTGACATCACCGCTACGCGGTGGAAAAACCACATCCGATCTGGGCCGCAAGCTTTACGAAACACGCTTAATCGAGCAACCAAACGCGACCGACGTGGTCTTTTGAATCGGCTTGCCGGCCAGAATTTCATCGAGCGCCTCGCGCAAATCGTTGGAAGTTATGTTTGCCGGATTCTGCGCGTTGTCGATGCGTCCGTGATAGACCAGCTTGCCGCCGGCGTCTATCACATATGCTTCAGGGGTATGGTTTGCTCCCAGTCGATCAGCGATCTTGTTTCCATCGTCCTTCAGAATCGTGAAGGCCAGATGCTTTTCGGCCGCATGACTCTTTACTTCTGTCGCCGGCTCGGTGTTGTTCGAGTTGATGCCGATGACGTTGAAGCCTTTGATCTTGTAATCCTCGGCCAGTTTCTCCATGCGATCGTTATAGGCGTTCGACACCGGACACTTCGTCGCGATGAAAATCAAGACCGTGCCCTTCGCACCCTTCAACGAATTGAGCGAATGCTCTTTGCCGTCGAAGTCGGGCAGCTTGAAATCATCGATCAAGGTGCCGATGACGGGCGGCGCCGGCAAATCACTAAGGCTGCTTCCGCTTCCGGCCACGGCGGCCAGCGCGATAATCACCAGAGATGCAAGAACGAGAGTAACCGCATACTGCTTCTTCATACTTCGTAACTCCTTTCAAGAATTGTGGCTTTGAAGGGGAAGATTGGCAGCCAAAAGTTAGACGTGGCAAGTAGCGGAAAGAGTTCATCGGAGCCGCTATTCATGCTTGCTTAGATCGATCCATCAGTTGACGCTCCTGAATCGCCTCAAGCTCAGGGATCGCAATCAGATCCTTGGGTCGTCCCGCAACCCTCTTCGCGATGATCAGCTTACCAATATCAATGATAGGAAACCGATAATTGAAGAGTTCGTAAGTCACGGATCCAACAAGTACATCTTCGTAATAACCGACTCCGCGCACTTCGCCGAGCAGATCGAGGGTGCCGATGTCCGTGGTGAAGGCAAAGTTCAAGCCCCGCCGCAACGTCTCCGCATCAAGGATAAAAGGGATATCTTCGGGCGCGCCTCGTAAGCGCGCATGAACTGACTGAAGCGCATCCGCCAGTCTTTCGAGGTTCGCAGGATTCCTTGCGTAGCAAACATCCAGATCGTTAGTTAGTTGTGCTGAGCCGTAAAGCGTTGCCGCAACCCCCCCGATGATTACGCTCTCCACTTCATATCGGCGGAGCAGTTTGAGCGGCGCTTCAATTATCGTGCTTAACGATTGCATCCGTAGGACCCAGTAGCCGGGCTGACGCCTTAAGCTTCGCGACGCTCGCTATGAAATTGTCGAGCTTCCGAATCCGTTCTTCCGGCGTGAGGCGCAGGTTTTCCAAGGTAAGAGTCAAATCAATCCCAAACTCAACTGCGCGAGCGGCCGCTGATCCGGGCGGTGGGTTGAGGAAATAATCTTCAACTTCTTTGCGCATTGCGATGACAGTATAGCACTTGATCGCCCGCAGGGATTGGCCTCGGCATTCAGTTTCTTTTCCGGCGTGCTGAAGTTTTTCTGCGACCTAATGAAATGCTTCGCCGAGACTTCGCCGCTCTCCACGATCTGTCGCAACACTGCGGCCCGTGCGGCGCCGCGTTCTCAGAATTCGACGAACTCTTCCGGGTAATTTGACAGGTCGAGTCGCTCTTCATCAGGCACTGGCCGGATTCCCCATTGTTGCATTGCCAGCGCGCCGAAGAGAATTTGGATCGGCGTGCCATTTTCATCCTTGCCAATCTCGTCTATGACTAGTGCGTGGGTTGCGATCGGATGACCTTCGATCTCCGCTTCAAGAATCGCCGACGTATTCGTTTCCTTCACTTCACCGCCGAGCGCGGTACGGAAGGCGTGTGACATTGCTGATGTCTTCAGAGCCTTCGCGACTGATGGAATCACATAAGTATTCCGCGCGCCGGTATCGAACAGCGTCCAGCACTCCTGCCCGTCGACTTTGATAGTCTGCCTGATTCTTCCCATGACTAACGTGATTTTGTTCCTGGCGGGCCGCGATGGTCAAGGTAGCGCCCAGAGATCACTCAGCCTGCGCCGGACCACTGATAAAACTCAGTCGTAATCTTGAAAATTGAGAAAAGGCCGCGACGAAGTGCCGCAGCCTCCCGTTTGTTTCAACTTGAGCCCCGATTCACTTCACTTCAAACGCATTACCAGAATCAATTACACTCGAAGACATATTACCGCCAATCAGTCGAAGCCCGCGGGGTGTCAAAATTGTGCTCGCCGATGAGATGTTCTGGTCGCTTGTGTTGAGCAACTGCAGCTTGACGGGAATGGTGATTCGGTTTAGTCGCCACCTTCAGCAGTTTAGTGACGTTCTTTCTTTCACCATTGAGTTGAGTCACGCTGGGTTCGATCTTCCATTGGTTGATTAGTAGCGGGATTGACGGCTATCCGCGTCAACCGTGAGCGTTCTTGGAC
>QHXE01001065.1 GCA_003222835.1 Acidobacteriota bacterium
GGTTTGACTGCATGCAGCGCAGAAGATGAGTAGACTGAGAAGAAGCAGAACCGGCAAGTCTCGTCGCCAGAATCCCGCAGGGATGCCATGTTTATAGAAAGCGCGGAGGCCATTCGGCCGGCGAACCCATTTATGGGCGAAAGCACAATCAATTTTGCTCCGAAAGGAGCTTCTGGACCTCAATTCGCCTTGGTGTTCTATAAACATTTCACCGCTACGCGGCTTTCTTCCGAACTGCCTTGGCGACACACACCACCCTTCCGATAAAAAGCAGATGGGATTCACTTGGTCTACGAATGATGAGTAGAAATTGTCACCACGCCAATCGCGCCAGGCCCGCGGGCGCGGCGATCGTGTCAAACGACAAATCGCCGGCGGGAAGGGTCAGTCCCACTTCTGCGGCGCCGAGGGGTTTGAGACTTATGCCGAGCGTTTGTCCCGCGATCTCCGCGACCCGCCGCTTGTCCAAGCCATCACCCAGGACCAGTAATCGATCTACGGACGCGATTTCTGATTCTCCGCTCGACCCTGATCGCTCCCGATAAAACAGCAGCACTCGATGCAGTTCGTCGTCGCACTCTGCCGTTTCGCAAAAGACCGAACGCAGAGTAATTAGCCTGGCTCCGCGCATCAACACCGCTGTGAAGCCCTCGTCGTGCGCAGTCAGCAGAAGGCCGTCGCCTTGATGGCCATCGCGCAGCCACTGGGCTTCACCATCGTGACGCGGCAGAATCAAACCCGCATGCCACGCAAGCGCGGCGAACACCGATTCGTATTCGGCGAGCACGGACAGGCGCACGGCGTTCACGAGGTAACGAGTTTGTTTCCCTTGACCAGGACTCAATTGTTCTTTCGAGACGCGTAGTTCCGCTAGTGGAGCGCCAAAGCTGCGCTCAATCTTCCATTCGAGGACTTCGTCCAATTCGCGTCGCGAACCGGGAGTTCCTTCGATGGTGACAATGGCAGCACGCGCGGTGGCTTCCGGCAAGGACACCGACCATTTCCGCTGACGCAGCAAGCCCGCGCTGGTCACGAGATCCCGGAGCGCGCTTGCTAGTTCTGTCGGGTCGCCGATATTGCTTTCATCGAAGCCGGCGCGAATCAAATCAGGCGGCAAGTCGATCAAAGCCGCGCGCTTGACAACAAATCCACCTCGGGCGCGATCCAGTTGAACGACGGAAGCAGCGCCACTATCGATGCCGACGGCACAGGAAGGGAATCGTGGTTTGAGGAGTTTGTCGAACATCAATGCTGTTTCCTAATTCATTTTCCATTTGATTTGGACCCGCGAAAACAGAGTTCAGAGTTCAACCTTTAGGTTGCCCCAGCCGACGCACGCAAGCTAAAGCTTGAACTCTGAACTCCGAAATCCGAGACACCAAATGGCAAATGGAAAATGGTCTTCACCATTCAGTATAAGGAGTGCCTTCGGTTGACACGTCGCTCGATGAACTATGCACGTCCGTGACGCCGCTCCCGCCTGCGGTCGAGTAAGGGTCTTCACCGGTGGCGACATTCCAATCTTTCTCGTCGGTTATCGGATCTTTTGGAACCTCACGTATGTATCCGGCGGTGACCAGATCGTCAAGCGACTGAGGCAGTTTGCCTTTGTCCGCAGCGTATTGATCGATTAGCGAGCGCATCCTGAACAAATCGTCTTTCAGCACCGTCTCACGCGCATGCATGATCGTCTTTTGGTATTGCGGCAATGCCACCGCCG
>QHXE01001071.1 GCA_003222835.1 Acidobacteriota bacterium
CTTCCTTCTCGCCGTGGCCGTAATGCACGAGAACCTGGGCACCGGCGGCGGCGAGCGCGAGTGCACTGGCGCGGCCGATGCCGCGCGAAGCGCCGGTAACGAGAGCGGTTTTGCCGGTCAGAGTAGCCAATGATCGTTTTCCTCGTTGTTGCTGCGGCACCGCTTTCGATCCTCACATGCCCTAGCGCTCGTTCGCCGACAGGAACATCGAGACATGACGGACGAAGAGCTCGGGATACTGGTACTGCGAGCCGTGATTGGCGTCGGGGTAGAGGATGAGTTGGGCGTTCGGCAGGTGCTGCTGCAGGATGAACGAGTTCACGGAGTAGACGATCACGTCCTCGCCGCCGTTCACCACCAGCGTCGGCTGGCTGATCGCCTTGAGATAGTCGTACGACCCTTTGAACTGAATGCCCCATTTGCCCAAGGCTTCGAGTTGTGCGGGTGCCACCTTTTCGTTGACCTCGGGGCCTCGGTTCTCCTTGCGCAGACGAAAGCGCTTGAGGAAGCCGCGGCCGGCCGCCTGGCTTGCTTCCGACTGGGTGAAATGGACGGCGAGCCAGAGGACTGGCCATACCCTCGCCCCCGCGTGGTCCGGTCCCGACGAGGACCAGTTTGCGAACGAGGCCCGGCGCCTGCCCGGCGATCTCCTGAGCAACGAAACCCCCGATGGAGAAACCCAGCACGTCGACCTTCGCAAGACCCAGCGCGCCGATGAAGGCGATGGCGTTGCCGGCCATACCCTCGATCGAAGTTGGCACTTGCCCTGAACTGCTGGAGATGCCGGCGTTGTTGAACAGGATGACTTCGCGCTCCCTGGCGAAACCGTCGGTCACCGCCGAATCCCAATGGTCCATCGTCCCGGTGAAGTGCTGGTTGAAGACGAGCGGCACGCCGACAACCTTGCCGAACCGGCGATAGGCGAAGCGGATACCGTTTGCCTCGACGAACTGCGTCGGCGCGGTCTGGTGGGTGTGAACCATCTGGTCGGGCCTTTTCACTCAGTGGGTACCGCATCCGGTAGGAGCGCTAGGGCTGCTCTCGCGCAATCGATGTCGTTCTGCACCATGGGCGCTCCGCTCACCCCGATCGCCCCGACAACCTCGCCGTTCACCTTGATGGGAAACCCGCCACCCCACGCCGCTACACGCGCAAGCGTGGGGATGCCGGCCAAAAGCGACGGGTCGCCCTGGATAAAGTTGAAAAAGTCCTGAGTGGAGACGCCGAATAGAGCGGTGTACGCCTTCTTCTGCGCAATCTCGATGGTAGGCATCGAGGCCCCATCCATCCGGCTAAAGGCCTTGAGATTGCCGCCGTCATCGAGGATCGCCACGTTCTCGCTAACGCCAAGTTCTCTGGCTTTTGCCACTGCTGCATCCACCATTTTCTGTGCCAGCTCAGAAGAGATGCTGTGTTTCTTCACAACGTTAGCCATTGGGCTCACTCCTCACTTGATATGCACTGCATATGCACTGCGCGTTGATCGGCTGTAGGTCGCAATGAATCGACTCTCTTGCGTATCCCTGGTGGTTGTCGGTGGTCATGATCGGGCTCCGAAGATCTGAAGATGAAAATCCCGGCAGCATCAGCTTGCCGCGAGCGATCACATGGCGGTTTTGCCGCCGTTGATCCTGATTATCTGGCCGGTGACGAAGGACGCTTTGTCTGAAGCGAGGAACACGACAGCGTCGGCTATCTCTTCCGGCTTCGCACCGCGCTT
>QHXE01000017.1 GCA_003222835.1 Acidobacteriota bacterium
CCGATGCCTTCGTCGACATCATAGAAAAACGATATTCACCAACGCGCAACTCCCAAACAGGTTCTATGTATTCCCAAGGCGGTATCAAGCCGACCAGAATCTTTCTGTTGCGAGTTTGTCGAGTAGGTTCGTATTTCAAGTTCTTATCGATCGAATCAAGGATTCTCTTATGTTGACCAACCCGCAGTCTTTTCAAGTCATCAGCAACGCCTTCAACGTATTCGATCTCGTACATCTATTTCAATCGCCAATCGCCAATCGCCAATCGGCAATCGCAAATCGACATTGCTTTACCTAATCTTCGTCATCTGCTGCCAGAAAAACTTGCCGACTTTCGCGAATGCGGTGAAGACATTGTGATCGGGTTTCGCATTTGCTCTGGCCGGCAGGCCCAACTCCGCCGCCAACTTCGGATCGGGAGGGCCAATGTCTTCGTCGCCACGTTTGCTCGATAGCCAACGATCGAAAGTACGATTGACGGTGCGTCTTTGTTCGACGGCCGCTTCAGCAATGAACGCGCCGCGCAAGTCGTCCAGGTCCGCGACCTCCAGCGTATTTGCGGTGTAGTAATCGCGCAAGGCCGCAAAAAACTTTTCGTCACCCAGCAGTTTCCGCAGCGCTTCGAACATCAGGGCGCCTTTGCTAGCAACGATCGCGGCGTATTGAAACGAGTTGCGATACTCGCGGGCCGCACGGCCGGCTTCCATGTCGTCGCCGCCAAACGTGCGATAGAGCTTATAGACTCCACGCAATTGCTCTTCGAGGGCACTCGCCGCTTGTTGCTCTCCGTGCAATTCGCGGTAATACAACAGCGCCGACCAGTTCGCCAGCGCTTCGTCTAATATCGGCTCGCGACTGGAATCGTTGCCAACCGTCGCGCCCCACCATTGATGCGCGACGACGTGCGCGACGGTCCATTCCAGGCTGTCCTCGACTGACGCGCGCTGTTCGCGAATCGGTTCGGGCATGTTGCGCATCGTCGATGAATCGAAGTCGATGTAGAAGGCGCTGGCAATGGCGCTCAACCCGGCAAACTCCGCACTGCCCATGGTCGACACCAGCGGCGCATCGACGATGCTGATGCTTTTCATCGGCAGTGGACCAAAGCGCGCCAGGTAAACGCGCGTTGACTCTTCGGCGATCTTCAGCACGCGCCGCGCAGTCGCTTCGTGATCCGGCCGAAAGATCGAACGAATGACAACGTCGCCCATTTGTTTCTCTTCAGAATGCAGATTGCGGCCGGCAACAATTGAAAAGTCGCGTAAGTTCTCACCCATGAAGCTGCTCGAGTTGGCCCCATCCTTCTGCTGGATCGTCTGGACTTGAATGGGAGTATAGACGGCGATGTTGCGAGGCGCGTCAATAGTTACGTCGTAATCCGCGGCGTCCGTCATCACAGCGTCGCCGATGCTCGACTCAATTCGGCGGAACCAATCGTCGCCACTGCGCGCGGCGAGCAGCGGATATGACGCGCCCATCATGATCACGCCGCGACAACGAAAGTTGGTATCGCGGGCGCGGCGAACTTCGCGCGTGCTGCGAATCGCGGCGCTCACTTGCTGAACCACGTGCGCCAGCAGCCCGGTTTCCTCAGGATCGATTTCGGGCACTGTTCCCTTGAACTTAATCTCGATTTCGACGGCTGCACTTGGCGCTACCGCATCACGCAAATTAATGCGCAGAGTTGTTTCCTGATCGTCGAGGGCAAATGGGATGGGCAGGCCGTTGTTAACCGCGCGAACCTCTATGATTTCGAGATGCGGCTCATCGGAAATTAAGTCCCCGGACGGTGTCTTCTCCGTTGGCGGCGTGTAACCCGCAAAGCGAATGTTCGGATAGAGATGAAAGAAAAGAGTTGAGGTTGGATGATCGCCGCGATTAATCCAACGCACGCGCTCAATACCATTGTAAGTGCGACTTTCAAAATCGAGCGTCAGATGAATTTGATAACGAAGTCGTTTTTCCGGTGGCAGCGGTTGGCGGTTTTGATTTCGAGCGACCGTCGATAAAGTAAGCAATGAGGCTACAATCAAGACGAAAAAACTTTTACCACAGAGGACACAGAGTGACGCAGAAACCCTCCGTGATCCTCTTATCCACAACTTCCATGCCCCGAATTACGCGCCCAAAGACCGTATAGCCGCCATCAAGATGCGGCTGCGGCGAATGCGTCACAAACCATTGCGAGCCGCCCGTGTCTTTGCCTGACAAAGCCATGCCAACCGCGCCGCGTTCGTAGGGAACTTCGTTGATCTCGCAGCGAATCTGATAACCCGGCCCACCGTTTGTATCACCACGCGGATCGCCGGCCTGAATCACAAAGTTCGGCACGACGCGCGGAATCTTCTGCCCATTGAAGTAGCCCTTGCGCGCAAGCTGAATGAAATTGTCAACCGTCAGTGGCGCGTCCTCCGGCAAGAACTCGATCACGAAAGATCCTTTCGTCGTATCAACCTTCGCGGTTACCTTCTTGCCGATGCGCGCAATCGCGCGTCGATAGTCGGCTTCAATGTTGCGCGTTTTCACCGTGCCAATCCGATCTGAAAAATCGCCCACCCCATTAGCTTTCAACAGCGCGACCGCTTTCCTTCGAATCAAATGATCGGAAGAATCAAGCGCGGTCTTAATCGCTTCGTTCGCTTGTTTGTTCTTCTGCTTTGCAAGCGCATCCAGGATCGCCAGCGCCGCATCGTTCATCTCGCCTTTTTCAATTCTAGGTAGTTCCATTCTCAGAGCGGTTATTAGCGCAGAGCGACTTTCTTCACTAACTGGCGTGTTCCCCAATAGCTCTGCTGCGGTCGCGCGCACAATCACATCGTCGGCGCCCAGATGCGCACGAAGCAACACGCCTTGATCGGCTGGCTTGAAGGCGGCAAGAGCTTGTAAAACACCCGGAGCGGCACGTGTTGGTAGCTTGTTATTCTCAAGCACATGTCGCAATTTCTCCTGCGCGTTGTTTTGTCCTGAATCGCCGCCGCTACCTGTAGCGACGCCATTGATTTCAGACAAAGTCGCCAAGCCTTGGGCAATACTTGAAAGTGATCTCCAATCTGTTGTCGCCATTCCTTGATCTTTTTGTCCAATGAGCAGGATAACGCTTTCATCTTGCACGTAAAGCCCAGGCGCGATTCGCGCAAAAGCAATCTCTAACTCTGGATCATCAAATTCTTCACGCTTGCGTAACTCATGCAAGAAAGTGAGAACCGAGGAGTCGGTCCTATTCGCAAGAATTCGTCCTTGAGCCGTCGCAATTTCCAGCAACTCATTAATTTCCACCGGATGAAGGACGTCGTTGTGCCACCTTAAATTTTGGTACTGAGCCGCAAGGTTCTGCGCGCGATCCAGTAAAGGCTTCGCAGCTCGACTATCTTTCAAACTCCCCAACGCCCGAATCGCGCTCACACGCACGCGCAGGTCATCATCATGCAGCGCGCGATCGAGCAAAGCCTCGAACGCTCCCTTGTCTTCCGTCGCGCCGAGCACGCGGGCGGCGTTGGCGCGCACAATCGGATTGCTGTGGTCGAGCATATGACGCGCCTGATCGTTGCCGCCCTTCAAACGCAGACGCGCGAGCGTATTCAAGGCAGCGGCGCGTACTCGCGGATCGACCGACGACAGATACAGGGCCACAACTCTTCCCGCGCCGGTCGGTCGTGCGCGCAGCACCGCCGTCAATCCAAGCAACTCAACGCCGAGATCCCGGACGCCGCCTGCTGTCGGCATCGCTTCATTGTGCTCAATAACTAAAGCATCCAGGACAACTTGACCGATGGCCTGCCGGCGCGGTTCTTCCGTCTGCGGCAAGGCGGCGGCGATCTTTCCCAGCGCTTCGAGCGCCCGCGCGCGCAGGTCAGATATGCGCGTGGCCTCGATTAGCGCGTCCGTGGCTTTTGCCGATTCAATCTCGCCCAGCGCGAACGCCGCCGTCTGCTGCACGCCCCAGTCAGTATCTTTCTTAAGCAAATCAATGAGCGGCAGGACGGCCCGTTCGTCGCCGATGCGCCCGGCAGCCAATGCCGCACGCTTGCGCACTTTAGGATCTTTGGCGGACAGCAATGATCTCAGACTGTCGTCCCAACGCCGCTCGTCTTCGGCGCGGATGATTTGCAGCAGCGTATTAGTCGGAATTGCCGTGGAAGGTTTTGCGCGATGACGATTCTGCGCGAAGGCAGTCGTCAGCGAAGCGACAATAACTATTCCGGCGTAGACTAGTTTTCGGAAGCTTCTGGCTGGCATACGCGCAACGTTTTAGGCTGGAATTCTACAATGTCGGAGTCGAATTGTCGTGGTTGGGAGATCGTCTCGAGCGCCAAAAAAGGTCAGTATCGACAATATCGTCGCCTCCTCTTATTCACACCCGGTTTCAACCGGGTGGTCCTGACGACTTCATCTTACTCGCAGAACCGTTTCAACGGTTTCCATCCTCGTGACACAGATAAGGCGTTGAATGAGAAGAAGTCTGTCTGCTCTTTCTGGACGCACGGCGTCGTTTCGCGAAAAGAACGAGAGGGCGGACCAAGTCCGCCCTCCCATTAGTGTCAGACATTTTGTAACGGCTTAAGTTGTTCTCTCAGTCCAGCGGATATCTAGAAAACAAAAAAAGGATCGTCCTTTGTTCTCTCAGCTAGGCCCTCACCCTAGCCCTCTCCCAAAAGGGAGAGGGAGTTGAATACAAACTTGGAAACCAGAATCAGCTCGCGGCGCCGCCAACGGCAACCGCCGGCTTACGATTCGAAGCATCTTCAGGCTTCTCGGCCTTCACTGCCTCCAACTTTCCGGCGTCGATCACGTTGTCCTTGCGCTCGACCTTGGATGACTTGTCAGTCGCGGCCTTCTGCTGAACCATCTTGCAGCTTCCTTCAAAGATTCCGCCCTGCTCGATCTGTAGCGAAGGAGTTTGAATATTTCCATTCAGTTTTCCCGCGCGCCCCAACTCAATGCGCTGGCCGGCGACGATGTCGCCATTTACGACTCCATGAATCGTGGCGATGGAAACTTCTACATTCGCGTCCACTTGGCCACCCGAGCCGACGATCAGTGTCCCGGTCGCCGAATTGATGCGGCCTGAAAAGCGGCCATCGATTCGGAGCAACGATTTGAATGAAGCCTCGCCGGTAATAACGGTCCCGCTGGCAACGAAACCACTGAGCGTGCCGTCCTTGATCTCGCGCGCAATCGTTTCGCTCTCCGTCTGGGCTTTCGGAGTCGCTGGCGCTTCGGTTGAGGGGCGTGTTTGGGTCTCGCCGCTCTGGTACGGTGAATAACTGCGGGTTGAGTAGCTATCGGTTTCGGGTTGAGTCTGGCTCTTTTCTTCGTTTGGATTCTTTCCCATTCTGAGCATTTCTTTACCTCCGTGTGAATCGGCGAGCAGTCGTCTCAGGCGCCGGGTGGTGACAAACAATCACGCGATCCGTCTGATTAAATTTAAACTGGCCGCGTGGCCAATCGTTTTGTGGAGCCGCCTGGTGGGCGGGCCAACATAATAAACCCTGGTCGCGCAGACTGTCCAGCACAATTGTGTCAGAACCGCGTGCGGTAGCGACCGGTTAACCATCATGATGTAAGGCGCAGCGAGAAACCGGTCGCTACCGCTCGCGGTTCTGTAACGCTTCCAATAAGTTCTCGATGACCACGGCTTCGCGGAAATTTTCCAGCCGCGGAAAGTAAGCAGCGCCGCGGTCGAGCGCCGCGCGCGGCAGCAGGCCTACAATTTCAGCGCCGGCGACTTCCACTCCGCGCAGGTTGGCCTCGGTCTCGACGACGTCGAAGGCTCGGGCGATCGTCGTTTGTTCATAGTCGGTTAAATTCATCGAAACCTGAACGAACCCGCGCGTTCTTAATTCAAAGCCCAGCGCCTTCACGAACGGCAAGCCGCCACCACTTTCGCGGATCGAGCGAGCGATACTGCGCGCGACTGCAATGTCATTTGTTCGCAGGTTGACATTGAACGCAATCAGAAAAGGACGCGCGCCCACCGCGATTGCACCGGCAGTCAGATGGGTTCGCTTCTCGCCTACGTCAGGCGCGCGATCGGGATTTGTTTCGATCTCTGTTCTGAGGTGCTCGAATCCTTTGCCGCGCACCTTCTCAAGACGGATGCGATCAGGTCTCAACGCCGCGCGCTCATAAAAATAGACCGGAATGGAAAGCTCCTGCCAGATGCGCCGGCCTGCTTCATGGGCCAGCGCTACGCATTCGTCCATCGTTACGCCGCGCACCGGCACAAAAGGCAGAACGTCCGTCGCGCCGATCCGTGGGTGCTCGCCGGCGTGCGTTCGCAAATCGATCAACTCAGTTGCGGAGGCGACCGCGCGCAACGCAGATTCGATCACCTGTTCGATTGGAGCGACAAACGTAATCACAGATCGGTTATGATCGGGATCGATGTGGCGGTCGAGAACTCTCGCGCCGTGCATCGATTCGATCGCCCGCTCGATGCGTCTGATCGTTTCGGGCTTGCGGCCTTCACTGAAGTTTGGTACACACTCCACAAGCATTGCCGATTGTCGATTGCTGATTGCCGATTTGCTGCTGTCCATCGATTGTTGCCTTAAGTCGTAGCAGTTGTCTAAATCGAAATCAAATCGGCAATCGGCAATCGGCAATCGGCAATGGCGCTCGATCGTTTCATCAATGAACGCAAGACCGTCTGGCAGAGACTCGAGGAACTGCTTCAGCGTCTCGATCAGATCACGTTGCGTCGCTTGAAGCGCGACGAGGTGCGCGAATTAGGGCGTATCTATCGCCGCACGGCTTCCGATCTCGCAATTGCTCGGGCCGAATCACGCGACCCGCGGCTAATCAATTATCTCAATAGCCTGGTGATTCGTGCCCATGGCCGCATCTATCGCGCCGACGCGCAGGGCGGGCGGCGCATTTGGACTTTCTTTGCGCGCGACTTCCCGCGGACGTTCCGTGACACCTGGCGTTACACGGCGACTACGGCGCTGGTATTTTTTCTTTTCGGAGCGCTCAGTTTTCTCGCTACGCGGCGCGATCCTGATTTCTCGGAGCTGGCCGCAGTCAGCCCGGGAATGCGCCACCGAATCGAATCCCGGATTCGCTGGTGGGAAGAAATAAACGAGGCCAACCAGATCGAGTCCACCGCTATCTTCACGCATAACATTCGCGTCACGGCTTATGAATTTGCGCTCGGCGCGTTGCTCGGAGTCGGGACGCTTTTTTGGACCGCTTACTTTGGGCTTAACACTGGCGCTATCTTTGCCCTCACTTATCGCGCGGGCTTCGGTAATGACCTGACAACTTTTGTCGTAGGCCATGGCGTGATTGAACTCTCTTGTTGCTTCATTGCCGGCGGTGGCGGACTTTTAATTGGCACAGCCATGCTCATGCCGGGAAATCTCTCACGCGCCGATGCCCTGAAAGCGCGCGGCATGGAAGCAGTCAGGCTGGCAGTCGGCGCTTCGGTACTGCTCGTCATTGCCGGAATCATCGAAGGATTTATATCGCCTCAGCCTATCAGTCCAGTGATTAAGTTCAGTATCGCGGTGATTACTGGCCTCGCGCTTTATTCGTATCTGTTACTTGCCGGTCGCGAACCGTCGACGCAGTAAGAGTGATTCGTTTAGAGGCGGGCTACCGCCCGCCTGATGTCGTGATCATCCGTTTGGACGGGCAGTAGCCCGCCTCTAAACGACTAGGTTGAGTTTTCAAAGCAGCCCGCGCTCCTTCACCCGCAAATAACTTTCCAACAACTTCGGGGCCAACACTGCCGCGGTCACGTCGAGCGCCAATCCACCTTGCGACTCGACCAAGCGCAAAGCAGCTTCACGCTGATACATGATCTCTTCGGCGACGGATTGCGTGAAGAGTTCGCGTTCATTCTGCGGCATCTCACGCACCACCGCTTTGAGATCGCGATCCGCAATGGTCACCACCAGTGGCAGGTGGCGTGGCCGCAAAAGCTTCAGAGAAGAGAGCAGCTCGCGCGAGCCTTCCTCATCGACCAGATCGGTGAGCACGACAACTAACGAACGGCGCCGGCTGTTCGCGGCGGCAAACTCAAAAGCGCGAGAGTAGCTCGGCTCGATCATCTCGGGCTCGATTGCATGCAAAGCTTCCAGCGCCGCGTCCAGATGCTCAGCACCACGCTTTGGCGGCAGGAAGGCTTTGATGCGACGGCCAAACACTAATAGGCCGGCGTTGTCGCCGGCGCGCGCGGCTGCCGACATCACCGCATCCAGCATGATCAGAATCGTCTGGTCGCGCTCCATCTGATATTGTCGCGTGACCAGCCGGCCGCGTCGCGCGGTGGCTGTCCAGGAAATGTGCCGCATCTCGTCGCCACGCACGTAATCGCGCAGCGATTCAAACTCGCGCCCCTCGCCGCGCCATTGCGATTTGCGCCGGGCCGCAACGAACGAGCGCTTGCCCAGTGCTCTCAATTCAACTTGGCGCGCGCGCCGCATGTTGGGATAGACCTTGACGGCGACAGGCGCATCGACGCGCGTCTGATACCAAACTAATCGCCAACGAGAAAGAAAACGCACCGCGATCGATCCGAATTCGAAGCGTCCCCGTTTCGTCGGCGTCAATTCGTAAACCAGTGCCGCGCTCGTCTGCGCCTCAACATCGACGCGCGCTTCGCGTGCACCGGACAGCTTCATCAGCGGCGGATATTCGTCTTTGACGATCAGAGAAATATCGCGAGCGGTATGGTTAGCGATCTCAATGCGGACTTCGGTTTCGGCGCCGACCGCAAAGCGACCGCCAAAATGCCGCTCAATGCGTACGGGCGCCGGCAGTCTGCCATTCCACGCGTCGAAGATTGCCGCGCTAATCAGCGCCAGGTCATAAGCAAGGGTCAACCAGCGCAGCATCGGCCGATTCCACGAGAGCGAAAGTGGCACGAAGCCAATGGCGAGGAGAATGTAGAAGAGCTTGGAGAAAACGAAGTGCATGGAGATCAATTCTAGTTGTCCGACGCTGGCTCGGTCGATGGTGGCAAGTCGAAGGGGTTGATAAGTTTCAGACTTTGAATCCATTTGAAGTCGTCGATGTTTCTGGTTACCAGCGCAAGCTGATGCACTAGAGCTGTTCCCGCAACGATCGCGTCACCCAAGCCCATCCGCTTTGTCTGTCGGAGCTTGACGGCTTCGGTAACGACTGCATCAGAAATTCTTAGGATGTCTGCAGCCTGAAAAAACTCGATGAGATACTGATGTTGCTCAGTAGCCAGTAGGTGATAGCCAAGAACTTCGATGCGGCTTACTGCCGAAACTGAATAAACGTTCCTGGCCATAAAGCGTCGCAGTTCGGCATACTCACGTTTGGAGGAATAGATGATGATGTTACTGTCGAGGAGCATCACACTTCACGTCCGGGAAGAGGACGATCTTTGCGAATCTCGCGCTGCCACTCTACCGGGTCGGATATTTCGGAAAAGGCGTCGCTCGCGGCTAGCTTCTCCAGCGCCTCAGCCATCCGTTTGCGTCGATCTGCCGTCTGATCGGGTTCGTCGAGAATGGTCACCTCAACGGGTTGGTCCGGCTTGAGGTCGACTGGACCCGTATCAGTCCACTCCAGCCGATTTCCCTTCAATATAGCTCGGTAAGTTTCCATTGGCCCTATCCCCAAGTCTCAATCGAATGCTCGCACAGAACCGATATGTGGGCAAGCAAAGTCACCAGCAGATAGTGGGTAAATGTATGTTGCTATTTCTGCCCTACCCTTAGGAAGAGATTTATCAGAGCAAATACTACGGCGGTCAAAACCCCAATAACGAAACACACGAATATGAGAATGACAGAACAGCCAGTCTTGGTGCCCTTTTCAACTGACCTGTGGCCCAAAAAGGACAAGAGGCCCCACTGAGATATTACAGAAGC
>QHXE01001072.1 GCA_003222835.1 Acidobacteriota bacterium
CTCGGCGCCACGCGAACGCGTATGGTTCGGCAAGTGCTGATCGAGAGTTTGTTGCTTGCTCTGCTGGGCGGCTCGATTGGCATCTTATTGGCGGACTTCGGCGTACGCGCGCTGGTTGCACTTAGCCCGCCTGGCCTGCCGCGGGTGAATGCCATCGTTGTTAACACCACCGTACTCGGCTTCACGCTCGGGATTACCACGCTGATAGGTTTAATCGTGGGATTAATTCCGGCAGTGTATGCGTCGCGAAACGATCTGCACACAAGTCTGCAACTGAGTTCACTGCGAACAGCCGCCGGCCAAAGTTTGGCGCGCCGCGGGCTAGTCGTCATGGAAGTCGCACTGGCGCTCATCCTGTTGGTGGGCGCGGGATTACTAATGCGCAGTCTTCAGCGTCTATTCGCGATCTCTCCGGGATTCGATACTGCGGGGATGCTTACGATGCAGGTACAGACGTCAGGTCGGCGATTCGACCAGGCAACCAACGATCGCTTTTTCGCACAGGCCCTGGAAGCCGTGCGCCGGACTCCCGGGGTTACGGCGGCGGCCTTCACCAGTCAATTGCCACTCAGCGGCGACGACGATGAGTACGGCGCGCGCTTCGAAGGCGACGATCCCAATTCCGGCTACGACGTCTTTCGGTACGCGGTGAGTCCGGGCTACTTCGAAACAATCGGCGTCCCGCTAGGCCGCGGTCGTCTTCTCAACGAGCACGACATCGCGGACGCACCACTGGCGGTCTTGATCAGCGAGTCGTTAGCGAAACGCAAGTTCGGAGATCGCGATCCCATCGGCCAGCGCGTTCATGTAGGGCCAACCGACAGACCCTGGTACACGGTCGTCGGCGTGGTTGGCGACGTCAAGCAGGTTTCGCTGGC
>QHXE01001073.1:0-1294 GCA_003222835.1 Acidobacteriota bacterium
CTACACGTTCATTGCTGACAACTACGCGCCGTTCTACTCCGTGCCGATTGAGTGTACCGAGCGCGATGCGCCTTACGTCCTGGATGGCTTACTCTATCATGAGTCTGATCTCGACCCGCAGGAACACTATACCGATACCCATGGCTACATCGAATTGAACTTTGCGGCCTTTCCCATGTTTGGCAAGCGCTTTTGCCCACGTATCCGGGGCCTGCATCGCCAGTGGATCTACCGGATCGATCCCCAGAAGGCGTATGGCCCCCTCACGCCCATTGTCAGCCAGAAAAAGCGCACCATTCATCTCGACTGGATCACCGCACACTGGGACCGCATGGGGCAGTTCTTCGCTTCCTTTGCGGCGGGCCAGACGACCGCGTCGGTGGCCCTCAAACGGCTGCTCGCCTGTGGGCCGCGGAACCACTTTTATCGGGCGGTGCGCGAATTCGGCCGCGTGTTCAAGACGATCTTCATTCTCGACTACCTGACGGACCCGGCCCTCCGCCGCCGGGTCCGTCGAGGGCTGCTGAAAGGCGAACAACTCCATGCCTTAGCGCGCCACGTCCACTATGGCAAACGGGGGCAGACAGAGGGCCGCGATTGGCAGCAGCAGATGAGCCGGGCCAGCTGTTTGGTGCTCATCCTGGCGGCGATCATCTACTGGCAGATCCGGGAGATTGACACGGTGCTGCGTCACTGGGACCCTGCGGAAGAGGGCATTGCTCCCGCCTTGCTGCCGCACATCAGCCCCATTGGCTGGGACAATGTGATCCTCTATGGGGAGTACGCTTTGGACCCTGGCTGGGTCCGTCACCCCCACGGTATCCCGCAGCACCGTGTGGAAAACTTCGCGTAATTCCCTTGTACCCTATTGAACTGGAAAGGGTTCGAGCTTAGCGTATATTTTCGCACGGATTTGCCCGCTACCCTTGCATTGCCGCCGCTGGGGCGTATTTTTTAAGTCGCCTCAATCATCAGACGACACTCTTGCACACGGAGTCTGGTCAGGGGCAACCTCTGGCCCTGGCCTCTTGGCTCACAACCGTAGCGGGCGATAGTACGGAGCACGCTATTTTCCTAGGAGCCAAAGAGCGGGTGGCCTGTCGTCTCGTGGCGTATCGTATGCCAGAGTGCATCGTCAATGAGCGAAGGCGTCTCGCAAAAAAGAAGGCCAAGAAAAAAGGCTATACGCCATCCAAAGCGCATCTCGCCCTCTTAGCCTGGAACCTCTTTATCACCAAGGTGCCACACACGATATGGCAGACTCCAACAATAAGGAGAGTTTATCCTATCCGCT
>QHXE01001073.1:1518-3080 GCA_003222835.1 Acidobacteriota bacterium
TCTACACCGGGATGCAGTGGAAGTGCTTGCCCATTCCAGACTCCACCGGATTTAGTGGTAAAATTTCAACCTATTGATATTGTTGGCTTTATTTTATGACGGGTCTTGCGACTGCGCGTCGGGTATCCACGGGAAATCAAGGGCTAAGCTACCCTCAGCATATGACGACATCAGTCCACCACTAAATCCGATGGAATGTGGGCAAATTTGGTCAACACACTAAGGCGATTTCTGCAAAAGAATGTCCTTATTCAGGATGTTGGTGTCGGGTTGATCACAATGTCATACTTAGGCAAGTTCGGATCGCGCTTCAATCGCGCTTCAACCGCCTGCATCGCCGCCTTACCGAGCGAGACACCCTTTTGGTACATTTTGTTGCTCAGGGCGACGATCGGATGTATCCCCTTCCAGGTCATCTGCTTGGCCCATCCCAGCATCGTCTCGGCATCGATCAGCTTCGTCCCGTTCCACTGCAACTCCAAGATACCCCAACATCTTTCAATCGGATTATATTTGCTGTGATACGGCGGATAGTACAGCAGCTGAATCGGCTTGTTGATGAGGTCTGCGAGCTGCACCATACGCGAGAGAAATTGCGTGCGCCTGCCACTGCTCTCTGGACCATTGTCCATTTTAATCTGGATCAGACTCGTCTCTGCCTGCTCTTGCTCCGCCATCGCCTCCCACTTGGCTTCGATCGTATCGACGATGAAGTCACTCGTTTTATACGAACTGCCAAAGGTGATTTGCAACGCACCGTTCTCTTCATCCACAATCCCACAAGGCACATATTTCTCCTGGCACCCCATATCGTGATCGCTGGCTCGGTGGTCGCCTCGGGTGAGCCCCCCACGGGAAAACTCGCCGATTTTCACTGTCGCTTTACAATCCATACTCCAGCGTTTGACGCCTTGTAATGACATGGCGTGGTCATCTTTTTTTTATATTGTCGAAGATGGCGTCGGTCTCTTTGATCTTCTTTTGGGGCTTGGCCTTGACCACCTTGCGCAACCGAAAGCCCATGCGATTGAGCACCTCGGCCATCGTACTGGGTGAGGGCAAGAGCTCCTCACGATACCCCTGCGCTCTGAGCGCTTCCAAGGCGGCTTGGGCAGTCAGCCGCGTGTAGGTCAAGCTCGTGCGAAACGTCGGGTCTTGTTGCGCCTGCACATCGGCGAGCTGACGCAGCGCTTCAGCCACCTGCGGCTGCCGCTCTTCCCAGCGTTGGCGGCCACTGCAGGCCGACTGCGCACCGCAACACACGATGCCCGTGCGTCTCTCGGCCAAGCCAAGCGCCACCGTGTGGCGGCCCCAACCAAAGACGGCTTCCGCCCTCAGGGGCTTGCCGCCACAATACTTCAACGTCATCTCGGCCTCAAAGGCGCGCCGTGTGGGACCGGTCATGTTGGATGCCGCTAGGCGCAGATCGGCAATTTGTGATGGACTGGGCAACGGCAGGCTGTCCAACATGGCATGGTGCATGGACATGATCGGACCTCGCGTAGAGAGTTGGAGTTCGCATTCCTGGAGGATCATCTGAACATGCCCACTCTATCAGAGTA
>QHXE01000018.1 GCA_003222835.1 Acidobacteriota bacterium
TTGCGAACTCGATAGCGTCTTCATAAATACCCGCATCGGTAAGAATGGTGCGCACGACTTCGACCAGCTTCATAATCGGCACCGGATTAAAGAAGTGCAGCCCGATAAAGCGCCGCTGCCGCGCAGGAGATGTTGCCGCCATCATTTGGGTGATTGAGAGCGACGAAGTGTTCGAAGCAAAGATTGTTTCCTCTTTGCAGATCGCGTCAAGGTGACGATACGTATTCTGTTTCTCTTCCAGGTTTTCGATGATAGCTTCGATGATGATGTCGCACTCTGCCAAGTCGTCGAACGACGTCGTACCATGCAGGCGATCGCGAGTTTCCTTTTGCTGTTCGGCCGCGATCGTTCCCTTCTCCGCAAATTTCGCGAGCGACTTTTCGATTGCATTGAAACCCTTCTGAATCAGATCGTCAGAAACCTCGCGTACAGTCGTTTCAAAGCCCGCCATCGCCGCCGTTTGCGCGATTCCTGAACCCATCAACCCGCAACCCAACACGCCAACCTTCTTGATTTCCATTCTGAGTCTCCCTATTTGTTCGCAGATTACGCAGATTACAGGTTACAGAACCGCGAGCGGTAGCGACCCGGATCAGAAAGGCACCCGGAAAAAAACCGCGTACCAAATCGTCTCGTGATTGAATCGACATCTAGTGTAGGATCCGGTCCTACCGCTCGCGGTTCTGTAACCCGAAATCTGCGGATTATCCAAAACGCCGCGCCACCATGAAAAAGCAGACACCAACCAGAACCAACGCCGCGATTTGCCACACGCGCCAAGCAATGGTGACGCTTGCCGGCGTGCCCGGACGTTTGTAGCTCACTACGCTGGCGATTGCGGCGCCTGACAACAGTCCGCCCAGATGCGCAGCGTTGTCGATGATGCCGCGCCCGAGAAAGCCGATGCCCAGATTCAACAAGATCACCGGCAGCATCCCAGTGCCGAAGGCTCGTTTGAAACCCTCAGGCAATTCGCGACGATACTTCAGGCCAAAGACAAACAGAACTCCGACTAATCCGAACAACGCGCCGGACGCCCCCGCTGAAGGATCGTCTGCGCGTTTGATTATAAAGCTCGCGATTAGGCCCGGGCGCGACCCGGGAATTACGGTCAAATAACTCGCGACGACTCCCGCAACGCCCGTCGAGACCCAGAAAACCACAAACTTTGCCGAGCCATAAAGCTTCTCGACCCACGGGCCGATGACCCAAAGGCTGTACATATTGATTAGCACGTGCGGAAGGTTCACATGAATGAAGATCGGTGTGACGAAGCGCCACCATTCATGATCGAAATTAATCGCGTAATTCGTTTTTGCGCCATACGCGCGCAGGACGTCTTCGGGAAACGCTGTCCAGAGGACGCGGGTCGACATTTCACTCGACTCCCACATCAGCAGAAAAACAAAAAGATTCGCCACCAGAAAGACGATCGTGAAGATGTACGGACGAGAGAGCACGGCACGCGCGAAGTTAATAGCGTTTCGCTCGTGTAATGGAAATGCGGAAGAGGACGCTGGCGAGAGCGGCGCGCCGCATACGTGACAACCGCTTTCCCCCGCGCCAATCAGCGCGCCGCAGGTGCGGCACATGCTTGGGCGACCGGGATATTTTCCATCTGTCATTTGATGGCATCGGTTCAGAGTTCAAGCTTTCGCTTGCGTCTTTCGTAAGTAGCAACCTAAAGGTTGAACTCTGACCACTCGTAGTCGACGGCAAATGAATGAAAAATGACAAATGGAAAAGCGAAAGTGATCTGGTTACTACTGCTCATGCTTTTGGCAGCAGCCTTCAAAGATCTACTTGCCCAGTTCGCTGAGCAGGTTAACCAGATCGTCGGCGTGTTCTTCTTCTACCGCCAGGATACTCTCCATTAGACGACGCGTCGTCGGGTCGTCATTCCCGAAGTAGTTAATCATGTCGCGATAGCTGTCGATAGCGATCCGTTCAGCGACCAAATCTTCTTTGATCATGTCAATGAGGGTTTCGCCCTCGACATATTCGGCATGGCTGCGAGTTAGCAGACCGTCGGGATTGAAGTTTGGTTCGCCGCCGAGTTGAACGATACGCGCGGCAATCTGATCCGCGTGCCCCTGTTCGTCGTTTGCGTGTTGAAGGAATTCCGCCGCGACCCCTTCAGCATGAATCCCTGAAGCCATGAAATAATGCCGCTTGTAACGCAGCACGCAAACGATCTCTGTGGCCAGCGCTTCGTTCAATAATTTGATCACAGTTTCGCGATCGGCGCTATAGCCTTCGGTGACGGCGCCTTTCTCAATATGACGGCGCGCGCGTTCACGCAAAGTTTTGATGTCAGTCAGAAATGGTTTGTCAGCCACAGTGTGACTCCTTCTCAACTATATTTTCTGAGGGAAGCGATGATATTACTCGCTCCAAATGTTGTGAGCAAGTAAGCCACGCCAACCAGGTCTCGCCCAGTCGTCATGACCGCGAAAGGTCGTCAGTGCTCGGTCAATCCGACAGAACCGGTTCGTTAGAGTCTCGTAAATAAACCAAAAGAGCGGCATCGGCAGTTGGCACGCATCTTGTTTCTGTCCGAGCCGCTGCTCCGGCTAACGGTGTAGCTTTGGCAATCAAGAGTCTCTTTAAGGAGCAACGTTTAATGCGAAAGTCCGCTCTTCTAGTACTGCTAGTCATCTTCTCGCTTTTCTCGCCGCTAGAGGCTTTTCTGCCGGGCAGGCTCTCACACGCCCAAACAAAATCCAGCAAGTCCCGTGGTGACAAGCTCGCGGAATCATTACGCGAGCGCGTACGACAGCCTGCCGGAGACGGCAGCGAGACCGCGCGCGTCATCGTTAATTTGAGTGATGGAGCCGATCCGAAGCCGTTGATTCAGGCGCTGAGCCACGGATCGAACTCACCGAAGCATTTGGAAGCTTTGGGCCTGATGGTCGCGGATGTGCCATTGAGTAAGTTGGAAGAAGCTTCGGAGCGCGACGACGTTTCATGGATTTCGGCCGATCAAGAAGTGCGTTCGCTTGATAACTCAGTTCCCAACCCCGCTGACAACACCAGTCACGTCGAAGTTACGACCGGCGCCAGCAAAGTCCTGCCGACAGATACAACGTCCCAAATCGGTAGCGGCGTTGCGTACGGTGGAGCCGGAAACGGAGTAGGAATTGCCGTTCTCGACAGCGGTATTACTCCCTGTGACAATGCCGAGTTTGTAGGTTATCAATGGAAGCAGAGCAGCGGGACGCTCGGCACCGGACTCTTCGCGCAAACCTACCTGGCTACTTATGACCGGATCAAGAAGCACATCGATTTCACCGGCGAAAATCGCACAGACGATGTCTATGGTCATGGAACACATACGGCAGGCATCGCCGCCGGCACGGGCCAATCAAGTGAGGATGATGCAAAGGACAACCCGAGCTTGCCAACTTACGGCGGTATGGCGACCGGCGCAAATCTGATCGACGTGCGCGTCCTGAACTCACAGGGAATGGGCACAGTCTCGAACGTGATTGCCGGCATCAACTGGGCCATTCAGAATAAGACGACCTACAACATTCGCGTGATGAATCTTTCGCTGGGAACCGGCATCACGCAGAGTTACAAAACGGATCCTCTTTGCGTGGCTGTCGGCAAAGCTGTGGATGCCGGTATAGTGGTGGTTGTGGCGGCCGGCAACTGGGGCAAAGACGCGGCCGGCAACAAGATTTTCGGCGGGATTCTCTCCCCGGCTAACTCTCCCCGGGTCATCACGGTGGGCGCGACGAACACACAGCAGACCACCAAGCGTTCGGACGACGTCGTTACGACTTATTCGTCACGCGGTCCGACCCTCGTCGATGGACTGGCTAAGCCCGATTTGGTTGCGCCCGGTAACCGAACCGGCGCAGCAGAAACAGCAGACACGGCTCCCTCAACCAATTACTCTTCAAGCAGTGAGGACGGCGGAATTATCAAAACGCTCTTGAGTGGCAGTACCACTACAGTCAATCCGCAACCGAATGGCTGGTATCAAGTCTTGAGCGGTACTTCATTCGCCGCGCCGGCGGTCTCGGGCACCGTCGCTTTGATGCTCGAAGCCAATCCTTCGCTGACCCCATCCATGGTCAAAGCCGTGCTGATGCGGACAGCCCAGCGTCTTCCCGTTTACGAAGGCATGGTGAAGGACTGGCAGATGACGAACTTCGAACGCATAGTTACCGAGGGCGCAGGCGAACTGAACACGAGCGCCGCAGTTACGGTCGCAAAAGCCATTCGTCAGGATGCCAATCGCGCTAAAGCCGGCGACAACCTGATCACAAAGGGCAACACAACTTATGCAACCCTGGGCGTGACGGCGCCGATCGCGGGCGAGAACATGCCGCTGAATAACGGCATCGTTTGGGTCGAAGGCGTGTCGTTTACGGATCGCCTGATGGTCACCAACGGGTACAAACTGGCGGACGGCACTACACTTAGCAGCGGCTTCGTCCTGGCCGACGGCTACATGCTTCCCGACGGCAGTTACGTTTTGGCGAACGGATTTGTGGTCAGCAGCGGTTTCGTCATAAGCAGCGGTTTCGTCATAAGCAGCGGTTTTGTGCTGGGCAGCGGTTTCGTGATTAGCAGTGGTTTCGTTATTAGCAGCGAGTACGCATCCGCCGACGGCTCGCTTTCGTCAGGGAGCACGAGCGCCATGGCTTTTGCCAATCAATCAACCTGGGCCTCGAACTTGATCGATCCCGCCTCGACCGGTTCGAACGAAGAACAAGTGATGATTCTGGGTGAAGAGGCCATGCCGTTGAACGTGCAGCGACTCTCGAGTGCCAGCCCACTGTTCCCCCACCGTTAGTATTTTCATGGCGCGAACAAAAGCAGAGAAAAAACTCCTGATCTATGAAACCGGAGTGACGGTGGTTGGCCTTTGTCTGTGGCTGGCCTCCGTCATGTTTCTCTTCACTAGTCACTCTCTACGAGAGCAACTGGTTCTGATTGGTTTCGTCCCGCTGATTATCTTCATCGGTCTGTTTCCGAATACTTTTACTCTTCCCTCCGGTCTCAAGCGAGATAAGATTACTTTTACTCTCTCAGACGCCTTCGTCTTTCTCATCGCCTGTTCGTACGGGACACTTCCTGCGGTCTTTGTCGCGGGCGCCGAAGGTTTTGTTTCGTCGCGCCGCACCCTGCGGCGTTTGTCTACCAATCTCTTTTCAGCCGGTATGATTTCGCTGGCGGCGGCAGCCGCAGGCATGACTTTAAATGCAACGCTGTACTACGGATTCCATGAAACCAATGTAGGAAAATATCATTCATTCTTTGCTGTTACCGTCGCTTTGCTGCCGGCAACTGCGGTCCATGTTTTGGTTAATGTGGGATTGTTGTCTGGTCTTTTTGCCTTGCGCAGTAAAACCAATTTCTTCCGCACCTGGAAGGAGAATCTGTCCTGGGCCACGCCGATTGCCTTGCCCACCAGTGCGGTCGCCAGCCTTGCTTATCTTGCTCTGCAATACAACTGGCTGGTCATGATTATCATCGGCGCGCCGATCCTGATCGCAATTAATTTTGGTCACCGTCAGTACCGAAATAACATGCACCAGCGCATTGAGTTGTTGGAAAAGGCGCATCGCGAAACCATCGAAGCCCTGGCGGTTGCGATCAATGCCAAAGATGCAGTCACTCACGAACATGTGCTGCGCGTGCAGATTTACGCAGCCGGTGTCGCGCGCTTGATGGGTTGTGATGACGCTGACATCGAAGCGCTCAAGGCGGGCGCTCTGCTGCACGATATCGGTAAGATCGCAGTACCGGATTACATCCTGAACAAGCCGGGAAAGCTGACTGCTCCAGAGTTCGAGCAGATGAAGATGCACACCATTGTCGGAGCAAAGATTCTCGGCCGAGTGGATTTTCACTATCCGGTTGTGCCGATCATTCGTCATCATCACGAACGCTGGGATGGTGGTGGTTATCCCGACGGATTGAAAGGTGAAGAGATTCCGTTGACGGCGCGAATCCTGACGGTCGTAGATTGCTTTGACGCACTCCGTGAGGATCGCCAGTACCGCCGTGGCCTTACGCGTGAAGAGGCCGTCGAGTTCCTGTTAAAAAACAGTGGTTCTCAATACGATCCGCGCGTTGTCGTGTTATTCATCACTCATCTTCCCGAATTCGAAGCTGAGATCGTCGCACACAAAGGCGCAGTTCCAACATTCGGAATTGAGCCAACTGAGCAGCTATCTGAAGCCGCTTTACGAGTCGCTCCAGCCGCGGGCCTGGCGACGACCGAAGACACCGTCACGGTGAGCGAGACTCGGTTCTCTCATAAGGAACTGGCGTCATACCTTTGCCGTAAGACTCAGTTCAATTGCGAGTCACGACACGTGTGCCATAACCTTGATCGCCGGCTCTGGAGAAATAGTCACCGAATATGCGCGCGGGCAACATGCCGAGGCGATCAGGGGGCGTGAGGTTGGTTTAGGCGAGGGCATCACCGGTTGGGTGATCGCCAATCAAAAGCCATTCTGCAATACCGATCCCAGGCTGGATTTTCCGCCCAGGCTGGCTGAGAAGTTTCAAAACTTTCGTACGCTTGCCAGCTTCCCATTATTGAAGGGCGACCGTTTATTCGGCGCGTTGACCGTTTACTCCTCAAACTGCTTAAAGTACCGAGAAGATCAGCAAAGACTATTGAAGGAATCGGCGATCATCCTGACAAACGCGCTTTGGGCAATCTCCGAAACGGTAGTGATCGCACCGGAGTTGGATCCTGACCGAATTCTACTTGCCCAGAATTCTCCGTTGGCGCCTCTGGGAACGAGTCTCGAATCTGAGTTAACCCACTAACGCGGCGCGCGATAGATCCGATGGGTTGCCGACGCGCTCTCAATTGGAGTTGACGCTGGCGCTTAATTGAACTTCGGTTGCAGCATTAACATCGGCAACAACTTCGAGCGGCGCGCGCCAAACCAAAGTCTTGATGCGGCAGGTGCCCGTGTTGTCTTCACGGCAATAAACGAAAGTGAACGAGACGTGAATCTCGGCCGCGCCTACGCTCTTGATCCCGAAAGGAACGCGTATGGGTAGACGCAAGCCTTTCGTACTGCGATTTGCGCTCTGCGGATCGATGTTGAGCGCTTCGCCGCCTTGCTCAACCGAAATCTGGTAATGCTGCGGCGCCGTGGGATTCAAATGATATCCGGCCGGCAATTCGAGGTTGATCGAGAGCACGCCATCACCGGTGTGAATTCTCTGCGGCGCTAACTTGATTTCTTCGGCGTTCGGCGTAACGTCGGCATTCGCAGTCGCCGTTTGATTTGAGGCAGGTGGCTGCAGTCCCTTGATTGGCAGTGTCTTTGTTTCTTTCGTTTTCAAATCGACGACGCGAATCGCGTGATTGTTCGTATCGGCAACGTACAATTTATCGCCGGCGACAGTCAGACCTCCTGGTTCATAAAACGAAGGCAATGCGCCGTCGGCTTGCCCTGGCTTTCCGCTGCCCGCAAACGTATTGACGCTGCGAGCCTTCGGATCGAGCAGCTTGATCTTGTGATTGTACGTGTCGGCGATCAGTAAGTGTCCCTGCCAGAAACTGATACCGAGTGGATGCTGTAAACGGACGCTGTCGCCGCTTCCATCTTTGTCGCCGAATTCAAACAGATCTCCGCCCGCCAGCGTGCGCACGCGACCTTCCGGTCCAAGATCGATGGCCCGAATGATGTTCGCTTCGCTGTCTGCCGAGTAAAGCGTCTGCCCATCCGTGGCCAGTCCCGAGGGCTGCGCGAATTCCGCTTTGAGGAGCGAGCTGTCATGACGTCCTTCGCGGCCCGAACCCGCGAAGACCGAAATCTCATGCGAGACAAGGTCGAGTTTCCAAATCTGATGGGGGCCAGCCATGGCGATGTAGAGCGTCCGTCCGACCAACTGCAAATCCCAAGGCGAATTCAACGCCGTGGCGCGCGCCATTCCGACTTCCGGCTCGCGAGACTGCCGTCCGGTTCCCGCGACGGTCGTAACTATCTTCGATTTCAGATCGACTGCGCGAATCAAATGGTTCTCCGTATCGGCAACGTAAAGTGTGTCGCCGTCAAGTGCCATTCCCTGCGGTCGAAAGAAAGTTGCGCGATCAAACGATCCATCATCGGCTCCGTGCGCGCCTGTGCCGATGGTTTCAAGCAAAGTTCCGTCGAGCTTCGCGATTAGGATGCGATTGTGATCCGAGTCCGCGATGAAAAGGCGATCGCTCTTCGCGTCGGCCAGGATTTTGCCGGGAAAAGCCAGCGGCAGATCACCAATCTTCGCGCGTTCAAGCACAAGTTTCAGTGGCGCTTCATTCAGCTTGCCGCGTTTGCGAAACTCCGCAATCGAATCGCCGATAGCTTTGTCGAGCGCTTCGTAACCGCCTTCGCCGGACAACCGGCCAATAATGTAGCCGGCCGGATCGATCAGATA
>QHXE01001079.1 GCA_003222835.1 Acidobacteriota bacterium
AAATTTCTTTTAGGCCTTCTTGTAATCGGCGTGTGGGGCCTACTCGTTCGTTCCATAATTCAGTTGCCGAATACACAGGCTCAATCGAAATCAGAAAAGGAACAATCGAGTAACACGGCTCAAGTTCTGAAAGCGCGCGGACTCATCATTGTTGACGAACGCGGACGTGAACGCATTTTTATCGGTTCGCCTGTGCCTGACCCAAAAGAAGGCGCACGGATAAAACCCGCTACCGGCATAACAATCAACGACCCGGCTGGATTTGAGCGTTTCGCCGTTGGGCTGTTTGAGGACAATCGCCTGATAATGGGCTTCGATGCGCCGCCCGGAACGGGCGACGAGCGTAACCGCGAGCGTATCACCGTTAGTGCTGACGCTAATGGTGGTGGATACATACGGTTTCTGAATAGAAAGACATTTGTACCGGGTATTCTGCAACTTGGCGACGATGACCGTCTCTATCTCGATTTTGTTGACATTCAACCAAACAAGGTTGTGCGCCGAAGGATAGGATTTAGTGGTGAACAGAAAATTGAGGAAGCTCGGTAGCGAGAAATTCGACGTGTCCCAAAGAAAGGTAAGCGATTGCGCTAACGCCGCCCCACAACAAATCGTTGGACGCGAGCGGCGGGAGCGCCTCTCGCAACTTGCTTGGTGCGGCGAAGGGTGCTTTGATGCGCGCCGCCGCGTCAACTCAACCGTTCGGCGCTATCCCTTGATTATCGCCACAACAAGAATTATGACGCCTTCACCACATGAAGCGAAAGGAGATTCCAGATGAAACAGATACTTGCCAGCGCTGTGTTAATGCTTGCTGCCTCGTCTTTTGCTGCGGCACAAATGCGCACCAACAGTAAAACAGAAGAAGAAATACGCAGAATTAACAGTGAAGTAGATGAAGCTGTCTTGCGCGGCGATAAGGCTACGCTAGAGCGTCTAATCGCGGACGATTATCTTTACGTAGGCATGAATGGTAATACTCGCACCAAAAACAAACTCCTCACCACTAATGTGCAGGGACTTCCAGCCAACGTAAAGTATTCTTCTAAATACGAAGATGTTGTTGTTCGTGATTTCGGTGGTACAGCAGTGCTAAGCTCTTGGGTAGTCGAAGAAATTGAAGTCAACGGTCAGAAGAATAATACGCGGTATCGCACTACCAACGTATTCATGCGGCGTAAAGGGAAATGGCAGTTGATTGCAACTCATTCATCACCACCCATTCCGGCAAACGGAAAATCAAAGTGAAATCACGTCGACAGTTTCTTAAATGCCGCGTCGAACAAATCGTTGGACGCGAGCGGCGGGAGCGTGTTTCTCAACTTGATTGGTACGGCGAAGGGTGCTTTGATTCGCGCCGCCGCGTCAACTCAAACGTTCGGCGGCTTTCGCTCAGTTGGGGCCAGCACGCTTGAACTCGACGGCGACGGAAGGCCAACGAAGCTAACGGCCATACCCTTGTATTTTCTTGCGTCCTACGCTGCTGAACTTTACCTCAAAGCCGCGTTGCTCAAACGGGGCTTTGATGAACCGACACTCAGGAAACGCTTTGGACACGACTTAGATTCTTTGCTGGTTGCCCTTCAGCAAGCGGGCGTGTCGGTAACCGACGAAACTGTGGCGACCGTCAAAGGCATGTCTGACCAACATAATAAACACGCGCTTCGATACACCGTGTTGGTCGATGATGGCAAGAAAACTTATTGGCCGCCGCTGTCGTTGGTTTTCTCCATGCTGGATGAATTGCTTCTGCTGACCCGGATCTCAACCCAAGGCGTGTGATAACTTGGGGCGATGCCGAACAGCCAATCGTTGGACGCGAGCGGCGGGAGCGTGTTTCGTAAGATGATTGGTCCGGCGATGCTTGATTGATTTCGCGCCGCCGCGTCAACTCAAACGTTCGGCGGCTTTCGCTCAGTTGGCAAGTGCCGAGATGTTTAAGGGAATAGTTCTCATAACAGAAATCTTCTTACTGTGTGGATGTTCTGCGTCATCTCGCACGGCACAAGAGACCCTAACAGGGCGATGGGAAGGCGTGGCCCAGATTTCCGGCACGAAGACAAAGGCGATCGTTGATTTTATCCCGGACGCGAACGGACCTTTGAAAGCAACCATTAGTGTCCCTGACGAACGATTGCTCGGAAAAACTCTTACCAATGTTCGCTACGAGCCGCCTCACCTTCATTTCGAATTACAGGCGAGCGAAAGAACGATCGTATTCGATGGCTCGCTCCGTGACGGAGTTATTTATGGCACTATTAGTGGCGGCGGCATCTCTACGCCTCTCTCACTGCGGCATATAGGCAATGCACCGCCCACGCCTTATGCTCAAGAAGAAGTGAGCTTTCGCAATGGCGATGTCGCACTTGCCGGCACGTTGCTCATCCCGCCGACCAGAGGGCGTCATCCGGCAGTAGTGCTGATTCATGGATCGAGTACGCCCAGCCGGAATGATTTTCGGTTTTATGCTGATCTCTTTGCGCGTCGAGGCATTGCGGCACTCATCTATGACAAACGAAATTTGGGGGCCGATCCGGGCAGACCGAGTCAAGTTGAATTACGCGACCTGGCTGGTGATGCGCTCGCCGCTGTCGCACTGCTAAAGAGCCGCGCCGACATTAACCCAGCACAGATCGGGCTTTGGGGACACAGTGAAGGTGGGTGGGTTACGCCTATTGCGGCAGCTCGATCGCAAGATGTGGCGTTTGTCATTAGTTTCTCGGGGCCAGGTGTCACTTATGCTGAAGTAAACAAGTATGCGGATGCAACCCGACTGCGCGCGCGAGTGGACGATTACGTGCGGCGAGGTGGAGACACTGAGGAATTACAATCCTTTCTCAACGAAACGTGGCGAAAACCATGGGCTTCACAAACGACTTTGCCGAAGCGAGTCCCCACAACTGAAGAGATTCACACATGGTTACGCTGGCGCGATCTCGATCTTGATCCGGCGGACTATTGGAAGCAAATCAAGGTTCCAGTATTGGTGATGTTCGGCGAATTAGACGATGTTGTTCCTGTCCATATAAGCGTCGAGCGAATTGAAGCCGCATTGAAGCGCGCCGGGAATCGAGACGTAACCATCAAGGTTTTCCCGAAGGCAAATCACACCATTCAACCCGCGCCTGACTTCCTCGATGTGATGATTGAATGGACCGTGAAGAGGGTGAGTATTACCAATTAGGCGCCGTCGTTGGACGCGAGCGGCGGGGGCGTGTTTCTCAACTGGCTTGGTGCGGCGGAGGGTGCTTTGATCCGCCCCGTTGAGATAGCCAAGACTTATCTCACGGGGTCAACTCAATCGTTGGCCGCTTACCGGTTTGAGACCATCGGA
>QHXE01000019.1:0-5914 GCA_003222835.1 Acidobacteriota bacterium
GCCGAATGCGCCGCTTCAGTTTGGTTCGGACGCGCGAACACGAGTGATGTTGTTCGCGACGAACCTTACGCTGCAAGCTGGAGAAGACACATCGGTGGTCACGGCCGAAGCAGAGGATGGGGCAGCCTTGCGCTATCAACTCTCAGTTGAAGCTGTGCTATCTGTTCCGGATTGTCCGGGTATAACCGCGGTGGTGGTGCGGTTGAATGACAACCTCGGCGATGTTGGCGATGTGCTGATCGGCATTACGTATCATGGAATGACGAGCAATCGAGGACGCGTCGGCATCGGCCATATTGGTGGTGGACCGCCCGATGATCCACCAATCCCGACGCCAACGCCAACGCCAAAGCCAACGGCGACGCCAACGCCGACGACACCAACACCAACGCCGACGCCAACGCCTACGCCGAATCCAACCCCGACTCCGACTCCGACTCCGACTCCGACTCCAACACCTACGCCGAATCCAACCCTGACTCCGACGCCGCTTCCCGCAGCGACACCTGACCTCGGAGCGGGAGCAAGTTTGCACGGCAAGAGAGTCTTTCCACCGGACAATCCGTGGAACCAGGACGTCTCGACAATGCCGGTCGATCCGAACTCATCGAATTTGATTGCGAGCATCGGCTTGAACACGGGATTGCACGCCGACTTTGGCACCGTCTACGATGGCGCGCCGAACGGCATTCCCTACGTCGTCGTTTCGGGAACGCAATCGCTTGTCATTATCAACTTCACGGCTTACGGCGATGAAAGCGATCCTGGTCCTTATCCGGTCCCGTCGAATGCTCCCATCGAGGGTGGGCCAAATTCGAGCGGGGATCGTCACGTGCTGGTGATCGATCGCGATCATTGGAAGCTTTATGAATTGGGTTACGCGTTCCCAATCAACAACGGAGCGAGTTGGAATGCGAACTGTGGCGCGGTGTTCGATTTGAATTCGAATGCATTGCGGCCGGCGGGCTGGACTTCGGCCGATGCCGCGGGTCTGCCGATCTTTCCTGGTTTGGTGCGTTACGACGAAACGGTCGAGCAGAGCCAGATTACGCATGCGCTGCGTTTCACGGTGCAAAACACTCGGCGCGCGTACGTCTATCCCGCGCGACACTTTGCCAGCAACAAGACTGATCCGAACCTCCCGCCGATGGGGATGCGCGTACGCTTGAAAGCTTCTTTCGACACCTCAGGATTTCCGCCCGAGGTGCAGGCGATTCTGCGCGCGCTGAAAAAGTACGGAATGATCGTCGCGGATAACGGATCGAACTGGTATATCAGTGGCGCGCCCGATCCGCGCTGGAGCGACGACAACCTGCGCACGCTTGGCTCGATCAAAGGCTCGAACTTCGAAGTGGTCCAGATGGGAACGATTGTGACGAAGTGAAATGGTTACGACGACATCATCATCATCAGTTCTACTTGCCTGCTGCCACGTCAAAGTTGCCTGTTAGTCGTATATCTTCCGAACCGGAGCCGATCATTACTTTGAACTTTCCCGGTTCGACTACGAAATGCATCTGCCGATCCCAGAGGGCGAGGTCTTGGGGTTTCAAGATCAAAGTGACGGTTTTGGTTTCGCCGGGCTGGAGATGAATCCGTTCGAAGCCGCGGAGGTTCTTTTCGTAAGTCGTAACGCTGGTCACGAGTTCGTGCGTGTAGAGTTGAACAACTTCGTCGCCTTCGCGCGGGCCGGTGTTGGTTACGTCGAGCGTCACCGTGATGCTAGAGCCCTCCCTGACGGTCGGGCTACTGACCCGTTGTGTTCTGGCCGCGCTAAAACCCTCACCCCTCCCTCTCCCAGAGGGAGAGGGCGACAAAACAGCGGTACTAACCGGCGGAGTGATCTTCAGATTGCTGTACGCGAAGGTTGTGTAACTCAAGCCGTGACCGAAAAAGTAAAGGGCTCCGTTAACGCGTGTCTTCTCGCCTTCCCATTGCGCGCTAGGTTTGGTCGGAAAGTTGTAGGGGATTTGCCCGACTGTTTTTGGGAAAGTAACTGTTAGTTTTCCTCCGGGATTGTAATCACCGAAAAGCACGTCGGCAATTGCGGTCCCGCCTTGTGCGCCGGGGAACCATGCTTCGACAATTCCCGGAACATATTTGTTCACCCAGTTGATGCTCATCGGACGACCGTTCAGCAAGACAACCACAACTGGTTTGCCGGTGGCGTAAACTGCCTGAACCAGATCGAGTTGGCGGCCGGGCAGATCGAGACTGGTGCGCGATGCGGTTTCACCAACGGTGTTCGGCGAATCTCCGAGCACCACGACCGCGACATCGGAGTTCTTCGCCGCCTCGACGGCTTTGGCAATCTCATCCTTTTCTTTTTGAGTAAGGGGCTCGGGCAATACTTCCGTTTCCGGCCAGTGTTCGTTCGTTACCTCACAACCTTTCGCGTAATCGACCTTCACTCTGTCGCCTAACTTGTTCTTGATGCCTTGCAGCACCGTTATTCCTTTCACGCCATTTGGACCGTAGCGATATCGCGTGAGGCTATCATCGTCGGCATTCGGGCCGATGACCGCGATCGAATGAAGCTCTTTCTTGATCGGCAAAGCATTGCGATCATTCTTGAGCAGCACGATGCTCTCACGCGCGGCGCGTAAAGCGATCTGCTGATGTTCGGGCGAGTTGACGGTCTTTGCGGCATAGTCAGCGTCTGCGACATACGGGTGATCGAACATGCCCAGGAGGAACTTCACTCGCAGCACGTCGCGCACTCGGTCATCAAGCGTCTTCATCGAGACCTTGCCTTCTTTGACCAATGCCCGGAGCGGCAGGATGAAATCGTCCGGCGGAGTGAAATTAGTCTTCACATTCAAACCGGCTTCGATCGATTGCCGCACTGCATCTTTCATGTCCGTCGCGACGCCGTGTTTGTTGTAGAGATATTCTACTGCCGCGCTGTCTGAAACAACGTAGCCGCGAAAGGCGAATTCATTTCTCAATCGTTCGGTCAGCCAGTAGTGACTGCCCGTGACCGGAATACCGTCATAGTCGTTGTAAGAACTCATCACGCCGAGTATTTCCGCTTCTTTGATCGCGGCCTTGAAAGGCGGCAGAAAAATATTTTCGACTTCATGCAGCGTGGCCTGTGGATCGGTGCGGGCTTGTCCTTCGCGTGCGCCTTTGGCGATGCTGTAAATCGCGAAGTGTTTCGCAGTCGAGGCGATCCGATAATCCTTCTGCATCGCCTTGGCCATCTCGACGCCGAGTCGCGAAACCAGATAAGGATCTTCGCCGTAAGTGTCCTCGATGCGCCCCCAACGCTGGTCGCGCGAAACATCCAGCGTCGGCGCGTAAACGTTCGTGTAGCCCAGCGCGCGAGCTTCGTCGGCTTCGATGCGTCCGATCTCGCTGATTAGCTGTTTGTCCCAGGTGTGCCCCTGTCCCAATTCTGATGGAAAGCTGGTGGCCGTAAAGGCCGCGACGCCGCGTAGGCCCTCCTGCGTGAAGTCGACCGGAATTCCCAGCCGCGTTTCTTCGATGAAGAAGCGTTGCACCTCGTTCATGGCCCAAACATGCTTCTTGATATCGGTGGCATAAATGCTCTTGCCGTTTGGACCGATCCCGTTCAAGTGCTCATCGATGTTCGCGATGCCATCTTTCCAGATCTTATTCTTCCATTCAGGCGTTGGAAGTTCGTCCTTCAATGGAGGCTCCGCTCCACTTCTACCGCGTCCGACGCCGTACAAGGTCGCGGTCTGACAAGTCTTCTCATCCAGCGTCATCTGCGACAGCAAGTCATCGATGCGCTTTTCGATTGGCGCTTTCGGGTTTTCGTAAACATCCATCCGGCCGTTCTTGTTCAGATCGATCCAGCCATCGTGATAGATGTTCTGCTTTTGTGGCTGTTGTGCCGGCAGAGAAAAATTAAAGCTCGTGAGCAGGGCCGCCAAAAGAATTAGAATATGAACTCTTCGCATCTAATATCCTCGTTTCGCTGATTGTCTCGGCAGCAATCAAAGTTGTTTTGAACCGCAGACGTACGCAGCGCGGCAGAGCCGCAACCAAGCGCGTTAGCTGTAAACGTAAAGAGACGTGTATCCATAAACATTTGATCCCTACGGGATTTATGTGTTCAAGAAACTTGCTCAAAAAAACAAGAAGTTCGACCTTTGCTACGCAGGGGAGCGCACTTTGGTTTTCCTCCGCGCCCTTGGCGAAAACCTCTGCGTCCTTTGCTTCAATGGTAGAATGCTTCAGCCGATGAAACAAGCTCTGCAGAATCTGAAAAGCGGACTAATCGAGGTCCCGGAGGTTCCCGCGCCCATGGCTCGCCCAGGATTCGCCCTCGTACGCACCGCGGCTTCCTTAATCAGCGCCGGCACCGAGCGTCTGAGTGTCGAAGCCGGCCAAAAAGGTCTGGTTGGCAGAGCGGTTGATCAGCCATCCCTCGTCAAGCAGGTCATCAACAGAGCGAGAACGGAAGGCATCCTGACCACGATCGATGCGGTGCGATCGAAGTTGGGATCGCTTAACGCGCTTGGTTATAGCGCCGCCGGCAGAGTGATCGAGATCGGAGAAGGCGTTAGCGAATTTCAAGAGGGAGATCGTGTGGCGTGCGCCGGCGTTGGTTATGCTTCGCACGCGGAAGTTCTCTCAGTCCCAAAGAATCTCTGCGCGAGGCTGCCTGACAAAGTGGGTTTTAATTCGGCGGCGTTCGGTACGGTTGGCGCGATCGCCTTGCAGGGCGTGCGATTGGCCGAGCCGACTCTCGGTGAAGCTGTTGTCGTGATCGGTCTTGGTCTGATTGGCCAGATAACCGTGCAGCTTTTGAAAGCGAACGGTTGTCGTGTTTTCGGAATCGATCTCGAATCGAAAAGAATTGAATTGGCGCGACAGTTCGGCGCTGACAGCGGTTGTGCGCCCGATGATGATGCTAAGCCGCCCGTGATGGAATGGTCGCGCGGACGGGGAGCGGATGCGGTGTTGATTACCGCGGCCACGGAATCCAATCAGCCGATAGAACTCGCCGGTGAAATCTCTCGACAGAAAGGCCGCGTCGTCGTGGTTGGCGCAGTGGGACTGAACATTCCGCGCAAGCCTTACTTCGATCGCGAACTCACGTTCAAGATTTCAATGTCCTACGGTCCGGGTCGCTACGATCCGGAATACGAAGAGCGCGGCCACGATTATCCCTTCGGTTATGTGCGCTGGACCGAGAAACGCAACCTCGAAGCGTTTCTCGATCTGGTGTCTGATGGTCGCGTGAATGTCGAGCCGTTGATCACGCATCGCTTCAAAATCGATCAAGCCGAACAAGCTTATCGATTGATTACCGGTGAAAATGAATCGTATCTCGGTGTCCTTTTGCAATATGACACCGAGCGCGAGCTTGAACGTCGAATTCCGATTACCACGAAATCGTCACCTCGCATATCGAGCGTTCGTATCGGTTTGATCGGCGCCGGTGGTTATGCCAAGGGCGTGCTTTTGCCGCAATTCAAGTCGGCGGGGGCGGAATTTCAATCGATCGCCACCGCTTCAGGCGTCACGGCGCGGTCGGTCGGAGAACAGTTTGGCTTTCGCTTTTGCGCGTCGGGCGCGGATGAAGTGATCCACGATGAAGAAGCAAACCTCATCGTCATCGCCACGCGACACGATTCACACGCAGAGTTGGCGTGTCGCGCCCTGGAAACAGGGCGACACGTTTTTGTCGAGAAGCCTCTGGCTTTGAGCGATGAAGAATTAGGCGCGGTAATCGCCGCTGCCCAACAGTCCCATGGTCATCTGTTGGTTGGATTCAATCGCCGCTTCTCGCCTTTCGCGCGCGCCGCCAAAGAATTCTTCCACGACCGCTCCGGTCCGTTGTCAATCAACTATCGCGTTAACGCCGGACGAGTTCCGCGCGCTCACTGGGCCCACGATCCAAAGGAAGGCGGCGGGCGAATTGTTGGCGAGGTCTGTCACT
>QHXE01000019.1:5962-6401 GCA_003222835.1 Acidobacteriota bacterium
GTCTTTATCACTCTGCGCTTCGCCGATGGCTCGAATGGCTCAATCGCGTATCTTGCCGAAGGTGACCAGGCGTTGCCAAAAGAACGCATAGAGATTTTAGGCGGCGGCAAGTCGTTCGTGATCGACGATTTTCGCAGCGCCACTGCTTATCACAACGGACGCGCGAAAAAGATAAAGCTGCGCGGGCAGGACAAAGGACAAAAGAATGAAGTGCGCGCCGTCTGTGCCATAGTGCTGCATGGAAAGCCGGCGCCGATTACGCTGGAAGATCTCGCAACCACGACGCGCGCCACGTTTCGGATCAAGGAATCACTACGCACCGGAACGCCGGTCAAGGTGTAAGTCTGGAGCCTTCGGTGACACCAAGCCTTCTCTGCCTGCCGGAAATTATTAGGTCCCCTGCGGCTTAAAAATACTGCTGATATTTGCCAGCCCATCA
>QHXE01001066.1 GCA_003222835.1 Acidobacteriota bacterium
GAATCTCAGGCATAAGAAACGAAGCTTTGGTTCAATGGCCCCAAGTCAGAAAAATTCCCAAAGATGCGGCGGCCATTACGGCGACCGTCGCCCACCCGATGAAGTTGGTGAGCCGGCCGTTGACGCGAGCGCCCATGACCTTACGGTTGTTTGATACCAGCATAATGATGACGAGCAGCGGCGGCGCCAGTATCCCATTTATGACTGCCGCCCAGAAAAGCGCCGTCACCGGCGGAATTTTCAAGAAATTGACGATGGCCCCAACCAATGTGGACACTGCGATAATCGCATAGAACCGGGTCGCGCCGCGAAGTTTTTCGCTGAGGCCA
>QHXE01001068.1 GCA_003222835.1 Acidobacteriota bacterium
GCAGTGATGGATTTGATCTTTTCCAATGAGGGCCAAAGATGCTAATCTCAGCGCCTTAGTCAAGCCATATATCCGGGAGGAGCGCATGGATCGTGACGCGGCCACAACTGATCGTTTGCGAAATCTGATTTCGAGGATCGAGTCGTTAACCGAAAAGGGCGAGCTGCATTGGGACCGGCAGGTTGGTTCGGCGCACAAATTCGCGCGCTGGAATAACAACCTTCTGATCTTGGGACCGGCAGCGCCTTTGAGCGAGCCGAGCGTGCCGCGATATTTGATGATCACGCCTTTCGACTCGCCCGATTGTATCGAGATAAATTCCGACGACGCGGAACTCGGCGCAGATGTGACACGTTTGGTGGACGATGTCGAGCAGGCCAGCAAGGATCAGGAACCTGTCGATCCATTTGCGATCACCGATGAGATCCTGCAACGGCTAACTTAGCCGGACGTTTGCGGGACCTCTCGAGTCTCGCTTTAACTTTTTATCACCGGGGGAGAGAGAAGTTTATGCCGACAGACGTAACCCAACTAAGTGAAGAAGCGCAGAGCCTGGCGCGGGTCCCTCTTTTCAAACGCCTTGAGCCACATGAACTGGAAAAGCTCGCGGAGGAGATCGATCAGGTCGATTACAAGGCGGGCGAAGTAATCTTTAACGAGCACGATCATGGTGACGCGCTGTACGTCGTCGAAGAAGGCTCGGTCCGCATCTGGGTAACAGATGAAGACCTGAACGAGGTCACGCTGGCGGAGTTGCAGCCGGGCCAGTTTTTTGGCGAGCTGGCCGTCCTCGATCGCGGTGAGCGCTCGAGCAGTGCCACCGCCATC
>QHXE01001067.1 GCA_003222835.1 Acidobacteriota bacterium
TTCGTCTTGCCGGTGGCGTGCAGCGTGGCTGCCGATGCCAGGATTACAAAGTAGAAAACCAAACTGGCGAAGAGCATTCCGACGTCGATATCGATCTCGGCAAATTTCAACTCTTTGTCGGATGCGCCTTCGCGCTGCGCCAGCGTGGCGCGGCCCATCTGTAATTCTTCTTCGACTTCCTGGCTTGCCTGCCAGAAAAAAAGGTAAGGGGTTATCGTCGTTCCCAGGATCGCCAACAGCGTCGTCATATGTTGGTTATCGAAACGAAGCGTCGGGATGAAGGTCGCTTTCAGAACTTCGCCCCAATGTGGCTTCGCCAGGAAGGCGGCTATTACGTATGCAAAAAGAGTCAGGGTCAGCCATTTAAAGGTGCGCACGATAAACGAGTAGGATCCCCAGACTTGCAGCGCCACGATCCCGACAGCAATGGGCAGGACCAGCACGATTGCGGGGATCGGAATTAACAAATTGATCGCTGCGG
>QHXE01001069.1 GCA_003222835.1 Acidobacteriota bacterium
ATTGATTCTCAAATCAAGCGGATCGAGTTCTCTGGCGCGCTTTACTTCCGCGAGTCCTTCGGCGTGCCGTCCGGTGTTTGAGAGTAGGTGCGCATAAAACAGGTGAGTGTCCGCATTGTTCGGATTAAGTGCTAAGGCTCGTTTGAGTTGATTTTCGGCTGCGTTCCAATCCCAATCGTACCAGAATATAGTGAAGCCGAGTTCGGCATGAGCTTCAGCGAGCGTGTCGTCAATTTCGATGGCTTTTTGCGCCGCGGCCTTAGCTTTCGGGAAAAAATCACCCGGAGGCATATCGCCGACAAGCGCAAACGACCGATATCCGTCAGCTAGTCCGACGTAGGCGAGCGCGTAAGACGGGTCAATGTCGAGCGCTTGTTGGAAATATGAGATGCTTGTTTGAATTTCCGGCGGCGTTAATTTGGCAAGGTGGTAACGTCCCTTGAGGTAAAGCTGATACGCTTCGGTATTATCGGTGTAACGCTTGGTCACTCGTTTTTTCTCTTCGCCGGTCAATCTCAAGCGAAGCTTCTCAGAAATTTCTTTCGCGATCTCTTCCTGGATCGCAAACACATCGGTGAGCTTGCGGTTGTACTGTTGTCCCCAAATCTGGCTGTTGTCTTGCGCGTTGATAAGCTCCACACTGATCGAAAGACCATCAGCACGTTGTGTGACCCTGCCCGTGAGCACTGCCCGCACTTTCAACTCTTTTGCCACCGCCTGCGCATCCATCTCTTTAGGCTGTTGATTATGCTTTCGGGGATTCCGTCGGAGAGGTATTCGGTGTTCGGGTCGTTGTTCGGGTTGACGAAGGGCAAGACGGCAATAGATTCAATGTTAACTTCCGGATTGCGCGTGCGCAGATATGCAGCGAGACCAACTACGCCGGCGGCAATCACGAGCAAAGCTATCATGGCGACAAGCTTGTGCTGCTTGATTCCGGTGATAAGGTACTCGGCGCTCGAGGTCGCGTGGGCTTTACCGACTTCGAGTGTTGACGCAACTGACTGATCAATCGTTGCGCTCGATTGCCCACCGCTCGCGGTCGAAGCTGACACGTGGGATTTGGGCGCAGCCGAGCGTTCCAGCTTGGCGCTGAACTCCAACTCGTGCTTAAGCGTCGTCAAGTCGATGAGCAGATCCTTGACGGTTTGATAGCGCTCATCCTTGTCCTTCCGGAGGGCCTTGCTGATGATGCTTTGCAACTCGGCGGGCGTGTCGGGCGCCAGCGTCGAGAGCGGCTGAGGTTCTTTGTGAAGCAGCAGACTAATGATATCCGCCGTCGTCTCTCCCGTGAAAGGCGCACGTCCTGCCAGCATTTCATATAGCACGACGCCCAGGCTGAAGATGTCCGTGCGCGCATCCACTTTCAATCCGCGCGCCTGTTCGGGCGACATGTATTGCGCGGTGCCCATCACCGTCCCCATTTTGGTATCCACCCTGGCTACTGTTTGTGCCTCACTATCCACGTTGGCAGTCCGCGGCTCGGTCAGCTTGGCCAGGCCAAAGTCGAGCACTTTGATCAGTCGATCAGGCCGTAGCATTATGTTTTCCGGCTTGAGGTCGCGGTGGACGATGCCCGCGGCGTGAGCGGCGGTTAAGGCGCTGGCGGCTTGGATAGCAACATCGAGCACGGCCGGCAGATCCATTCGCTCCTTGGCCATCCGCCCGCGCAACGTTTCGCCCGCGATGAACTCGGTGACAATAAAGTTCAGGCCGTCTACTTTTCCGATCTCATGAATGGTGATGATGTTCGGATGATTGAGGGCAGAAGCCGCTTGGGCTTCTTGCTCAAAGCGTCGCAACCGATCAGAGTTCGCAGTGAGTTCTGCGGGCAGTAGCTTGAGCGCGACCTTGCGTTTCAGACGAGTGTCTTCCGCCAAATAAACCTCACCCATCCCGCCCGACCCCAGCAGCGAGAGCACGTGGTAATGGCCTAGCTCC
>QHXE01001070.1 GCA_003222835.1 Acidobacteriota bacterium
GGTGGGAAGCTACTTAGCTTGCCGTGGGATATGGGAGCCGGCGATTGGAAAATATCGATTACTGATTTAGAGTCCGGCATTACGGCGACAATTCCCATACTAATGCGCGTTAAGTGACGAATTATCTTTCGAATTGATAGGCATGTTTTGCGGGATCCCTATTCCGCTTAAGTCAACTATGGTAGCAACAACGACAGCTCTCCGAGGCGGCATTTCGGAAGAAGAATGGCAGGCGCGAGTCGATCTAGCCGCAGCGTATCGCCTGGTCGCGCTTTACGGTTGGGATGATTTGATCTTCACGCATATCTCTGCTCGCGTACCTGGCGCCGAGCATCACTTTCTGCTTAATCCCTACGGGATGATGTTCGACGAAGTCACAGCGTCAAGTTTGGTGAAGGTCGATCCGGACGGCAACAAGGCAATGGACTCGCCGTACTTCATCAACCCTGCCGGTTTTACGATTCACAGCGCCGTACATGCCGCGCGCGAAGACGCGCTCTGCGTAATGCATCTACACACTGATTACGGGATTGCGGTCTCGGCGCAGAACGATGGTTTGCTTCCCATCTCACAGCAGGCGATGTTCGCACTCTCGTCGCTGGCGTATCACGATTACGAGGGCCTCGCGCTTGATGAAGAAGAAAAGCCGCGTCTGGTTGCGGATCTTGGCGACAAGAAATTTATGATTTTGCGCAATCACGGATTGCTGACGCTGGGACGCACGGCAGCCGAAGCATTTCTGGGAATGTTTCTGCTGGAGCGTGCCTGCAAGATTCAAATCCTGGCGCAGTCGGGCGGAGCCGAATTGGCGAAGATCCCGAACGACATCGTCGATCGCGTGGCTTCGCAGATGAGCGCGGTTACCGTAGGGCAAGGCGCGTCGCTTACCTGGCCGGGCTTGCTCAGGAAACTGGATCGGATCGATCCATCATATCGAGAATAGTCGTTACAGAACCGCGAGCGGTAGCGACCGGAATATTTATCATTTGACATTTTTCATTTGCCATTTGATTGGTCATCGGTTCTCGAGGCCGCCGAGAACTTTGCAGAGAACCATGGAACTTTTCCTCTGCGATCTCTGCGAAAACCTCGGCGACCTTTGCGGTTAATCATCGCCCTTTTAGTTATCACTTCGCTTCTTCCACTTAATTCAATCATTCCCACTTCCGCCGGTTCGGATCGAGAGATTTTTATTCGCGTCAATCAGCTCGGATATCAGCCGCGCGATCTAAAATCCGCGGTCGCTTTCTCGCGTGGGACTCTGCCGGAAATATTCACCGTTATCGACGCCGTCACGCAGCAGATTGTCTTTGAGGGAGCAACGAAACGGATCGCTGCTCAATGGGGAGAATTTGATCATCATGCCGAACTTGATTTCTCGGCCTGGCAAAAGCCGGGAAAGTATTTTGTGCGAATCGGCGAGGCGACATCGCTCCCGTTTGAGATTAGCAACTCCGCGTATCGAGACGTGCCCGA
>QHXE01001080.1 GCA_003222835.1 Acidobacteriota bacterium
TAGGAAAACAACTCTACGCTCTAAGAAACGCATTACTCAAGAGGGTGAGAGCGTAACAGAGAATAGGCCGGCGTTCGCCAGCCTCACACTAAAACCGGCCCCTGACCCCTAATTCCAGACCCCCGATTTTATGCTTGACTACGCCGAATCAATTACCAAACTCATCGACGAATTCAAACGCCTGCCGAGCATTGGGCAAAAATCTGCGCAACGGCTGGCGTTTCACATTCTGCGCGCGCCTGAAGCAGACGTCGAGCGCTTGATAGAGGCGCTGCATGAAGTGAAGCAGCGCATCATGGAGTGTTCGGTCTGCAACAACTTGACCGACGTTAACCCTTGTCGTTTCTGCTCGTTCCCATCGCGCGATCGATCGCAAATCTGCGTCGTCGAACAGCCTTACGATCTGGTCGCCGTGGAGAAGACGCGCAGCTACAAAGGCCTATATCACGTCCTGCATGGCGCCTTGTCGCCGATTCGCGGCATTCGTCCCAGCGATCTGCGCTTGGATAATTTGCTGACACGATTGAAACCCGAAAACAACGAAGGCGTCGAGATTCGCGAAATCATTCTGGCTACCAATCCCAACACCGAAGGCGAAGCGACCGCCAACTACATCAGTCGTTTATTGAAGCCCTTGGGCCCGCGTGTGACGCGTTTGGCGATGGGCATGCCGGTGGGCAGCGATCTGGAGTACGTTGACGAAGTGACGATGGATAAAGCGCTGGCTAACCGGCATGAAATGTGAAAGGACAGGAAGCAGGAGGCAGGACGCAGACGGCAGGAAAACTAAATACCGAATCTCTCGGGATTATTGATCATTCCGCCAAGCATCCTGCCAACTTCTTCGTATCGGGCAGTTAGATTTGCCTGACGCTCACTTGATAGATATCCACAGTCACGCGCGAAATCCAGCCATACTTGTGTTTCCGTTGCTTCGCCATCGGCGTCGGCCATCTTGTTCACGAACATTTTTAGATACTGTTTCTTGCGATAGCCTTCGGCTATGTTGGCAGCCACGCTTCGCGATGATCGGCGAATCTGATCCGTTAGCGAATACTTTTCTTCCGGAGGAAACGATTTCGACTCGCGAAAGATCTCCATCGCCAATTCATAAGCCAACTGATAAACCTTCAGGTCTCTGAAACCCATTGGTCTTGTCATATTGTTTCTCCTACCGTCCGCCTCCTGCCGTCTGCTTCCTGTCTCTCAGAATCTCACATGCTCCTCAGGCGCGCCTTCCTGGCATTCGGCGCACTCCGCGGCCGTCTCGAAAAAGTGCTCGTCAAACTCAACCAGCGACTTGATGGGCACGCCGTCAATATGATCTGGCGCCGAAGTGAAGCGCACGATCGCGCCGCACCCGATGATGGGCGCGCCGAGACTCTTCACCAATTCGACGGTTTCTTCTATAGCGTGGCCGCTGCGAATAATGTCGTCGACAATAATGCAGGGATTGATCTCGCCCTGATTAATGTATTGCCGGAACATCCGCTTGCCGCTTTCCTGTTCGGCCCAGTAAATCTGCTCGGCGCTGAGCGCGTCGCGCGCACCGAAGGCGACCGGAATGCCGCCGGACCGTGTCGTAATAACGAAACGCCAGCGGCATCTGGAAGTAATGCGCGGTGTGTTTGCCGTTGGGATAAACGAAGTGGCCCTCGCGAAACGCTCCCGTCCGTTTCAGAATTTGCATGATTTCTTCGGGCGATGGAATCAGTTGCACGCCTTGTCCTGCCATTACCAGAATCTCCTCAGTATTTTGTGGTTAAGTAACTTGAGATAGCGGCGCGTAGCATAACATCATAAGCGTGTGGTCTGCACGAGCAGAGACTAAATGTATGCGTCAAGAATTTGCTGGTGTAAATCTCGCTTGATCTCCCTCTCCTTTTGGGAGAGGGTCGGGGTGAGGGTTTAGCTGTGGACTCCAAGGACTCCATTTTTTCTTCTCCAGCGCATCGGGTCGCGAAAGACATGCAGAGAGTAAGTGTTTTGGTTCCTCGCGGCTAAGCCCTCACCCCAGCCCTCTCCCAAAAGGAGAGGGGGTTAACCGATCAAATCACCGTGCGAGCCCGGGCAATCAGTCGCTGCTGATCTTGCGACAGTTCGGAAGGTAAATCGTCGAGCGCAAACCATTTGGCGGTTATGATTTCGAAACTGCATGGCTCAGGCTCGCCGATGGCCCGGGCGCGAAAATAGATTTCAATCTGTCGGGGCCTGGGAAGCGTTCTCGCGAATAATATTTCTACGTCTTCGATTTCTATTCCGATCTCTTCGCGCAACTCGCGACGCAAGCCTGCTTCCGGCTGTTCGGCCTTAGACAGAAAACCGCCGGGCACTCCCCAGCCGCTATCAGGACGAAAGACGTGCTCGAGCAATAAGATTCGACCGTCGTCATCGAAGATAAAGGCTGCCGTGGTCACGGTG
>QHXE01000020.1:0-12700 GCA_003222835.1 Acidobacteriota bacterium
CGTTAAAAATCATTCTGAGCAAACATGATTGATTCGATGAACGCGAGACTTCGTACAGGAATATTAGGAGCCACTGGCGTCGTCGGCCAGCGCTTCATTCAACTGCTGGAAGACCATCCGCAATTTGAAGTCACGGCGCTGGCGGCTTCCGATCGATCGCAGGGCAAGACGTATGCGGAGGCGTGCGCATGGCGTCTGCCCGGCGAGATGCCGGAATTCGTAAAGGGCATCGTCGTGGAAGCGCCGGCCCCGCCTCTCGATTGCGACTTCGTTTTTTCAAGTCTGCCCGGCGAGATAGCGAAGGAGGCCGAGGAAAATTTCGCGCGCGCTGGTTATCCGGTGATCAGCAACTCGTCGTCGCATCGGATGGCCGCTGATGTGCCCTTGCTGATTCCGGAAGTGAATCACGAACACGTCGCGCTGATCGACACGCAGCGGAAAGGGCGTGGCTACGATCGTGGCTTCATCGTCACGAATCCAAACTGTTCGGCAATCGTGATTGTGATGGCGCTGGCGCCGTTGCACGCGAGATTCGGCGTCGAAACATGCGTGGTGACGACGATGCAGGCGCTTTCGGGCGCTGGTTATCCGGGAGTCGCTTCGCTTGATGCCACGGATAACGTTATCCCTTTCATTGGCGGTGAAGAAGAGAAAATTGAAGCTGAGACTTTGAAGTTGCTCGGCCGCGTCAACGGCGGCGTTGTTGAGGATGCGCCGATGAACGTAAGCGCACAGTGCAACCGCGTCAACGTAAGCGACGGCCATATGGCTTCGATCAGAGTTAAGCTGACACAGCCGGCTTCGTTGGATGAGATCCGCGCGACGCTCGCTTCATTTACAGCCTCGCCGCAGCAGTTGAATCTACAATCAGCTCCAGAAAAACCGATCATCGTTCGCGATGAAATAGACCGGCCGCAGCCGCGCTTGGATCGCGACGCGGGAAAAGGAATGAGTGTCACTGTCGGACGAATCACGCGCGACAATGTGTTGGATTTCAGATTTGTGGCTCTGGGACATAACACGATTCGCGGCGCAGCGGGGGCAGCGATTCTGAATGCTGAGTTGCTAGTGGCTATGAAGAAGCTTTTATGACAAGTCTTGCCTGAGTGAAAAATTTTCTTATGCCTTCGGTTGCCCTCATCTGCACTGCGAATAGATGTCGGAGCGTGATGGCCCACGCGATTTTTCTTGACGAGGTCAGGAAAAGGGCTCTCGCGATCGAAGTCTATTCAGCCGGGGTTGTCGATTTCTCAGACCAGCCGCCGCTGTCAGAGACTTCGAGGACCTGCCTGCTGCACAACACACCGCCTCCCAAGGAAACGCCTACCTGGGTGCGTCAGCTTCCACTCGACTCGATCAAGCGTTTCCTGGTGATGGAGCAAGATCACGCTGACGTCTTAACGAGCGAGTACGGCATCTCTCCCGAGCGGATCAGTCTCCTCGGGAAATACGATCCACAACATCGCGGGACCGAGATTGCCGATCCCTTTTTTAGCTATAGCGAAATAGTCTATGAACGCTCTTATGAGTTAATCCGGGACTGCATCGTTGGTTATCTCGATACGACCGGCGAACTAGACTGATCTGGATTGAGTCTCCCTCAAAATCCACTCAGTGATCACCCGCTTCAACTCATCCAGTTGATCGTCAAAGAAATGGCCGGCACCCTTGATGACTTTCAATTCCACGGGTGGTTTGATCTTTGCAACCAGCGCGCTTAAACGCGTGACGGCGCCGTACTCATCATGCTCGCCATGAACGAACAGGATTGGCTTGCGGCAAGCTGACAGAAAACTGAAATCATATTTGTCCACGGGGGTGCCGAGGCTAATTAATCGCGCTACCCGTTCGTCAGCGATTCCGACCTCCAATCCGACGCGCGCGCCGAAAGAAAACCCGCAAAGCGTGATTTCCTGGCCACGATAATTCTCGGCGAGATAATCAAGCCCGGCAGCCTTCGTCATGTGTTCCGGTACTCTGGCCCACGCCGCGAAAGTTGATACGCAGGGCGATCAATCCGGCGTCATTCAGGGCGGCCGCGGCGCGAAAGACAACTTTGTTATGCATCGTGCCGCCGCCGAGCGGGTGCGGATGCAGCACCAGCGCGACACCGCGAATCGAACCAGTACGCGGCTCTTTCAAAATAGCTTCCAGCCGACCGTGCGGTGCGGCTACAAAGAGATTGCCTGCGGGATACATTCAGAATTTTTCTGATAAGCTATCAAGTCCGGAAGTAGATGTCCACGGGCTGTAGAAAAAGGGAGATTGAATCATGCACGGACAGCGGAGATCGTTCTCACATTCGTTGGCGATTGGCATCGTCCTAATCGCTTACACTTGCGTCATGGCCCAGTCGGAATATTTCCGCAACTGGCCCGCGGGAACTTCACCTCAGGAGATCGGCAAGCGGGTGGCGGAGAATTTTGTGGCTCGCAAGCTTGAAGTCGAGCAGGGTAAAAGACCGCATGTAATCTACCCCGAAGTCTGCGCCTGGTATGGCGCGTTGACGGTTGCACAATTAACCAGTGATCGGGACCTCAAGACGAGGCTGATTCAAAAGTTCGACCCACTCTTGACGGATAGAGCCAAACAGATCTCGCCCGAGCCTCATGTGGATTACCGTGTCTTTGGTGTCGTGCCGCTCGAGATTTACTTGCAGACGAAACAGCAGACGTATCTCGATTTGGGCAAAGGTCTGGCTGACAAACAGTGGGAGAAGACCACGCCCGACGGCATTACTTCGGAGGCGCGTTACTGGATTGACGACATGTACATGATTACGGCGGTCCAGGTGCAGGCCTATCGCGCCACGCATGATGCCAGGTATCTCGATCGCGCTGCTATCACTATGGCCGCCTATCTCGACAAGCTGCAACAACCCAACGGCCTCTTCTTTCATGCGGCCGATTCGCCATTTTACTGGGGCCGTGGCAACGGATGGGTGGCGGCCGGGATGGCTGAGTTGCTGCGCTCTCTTCCCAAGAACCATCCGCGGCGCGCCCGCATCCTCGATGGTTATAAGAAGATGATGGCCTCGCTGCTCAAGTATCAAGGCGAAGATGGCTTGTGGCGTCAGCTCATCGATCATCCCGAAAGCTGGGCCGAGACTTCGAGCACCGGGATGTTCACTTTCGCTATAGTTACCGGAGTCAAGGACGGCTGGCTGCCGTCAAAGACTTATGGTCCAGCGGCGCATAAGGCCTGGCTGGGGCTGGTCAAGCATATCGATGGCGAAGCCAATGTGCAGGACGTCTGTGTGGGGACAAACAAAGCAAATCTGGAAGTCGGATCTAATCTCGATACGCAACTAAAGTACTATCTGGCCCGACAGCGCCACTCCGGAGATTTGCATGGCCAAGCGCCTGTGCTTTGGTCTGCCACTGCGCTGATCCGCTGATCGAATCGCCGTTTGGTTCTGGATCTGATAACTCATTCGCGATCTCATTAGCGCTGAGTTGAATTCGTAGGAATAGTGACTATGAAAATACGAATTGAAATCTATCTGATTGCTTTCGTCGCGCTGCTTAGCCCAGCGGGCCAGGCACAAGCACTGAGAAGCGGAGCTGGGGCCACGTTAGTCCTGGAATCTAACAACCTTGCCGGAACGAGGAACCTTAAACTCGATAGTTTGTTCTACGAGACTGCTGACGGCCGAACAATCTTGCCTGCACAACTCACTAAGGAAGCAAAAGCGATCAAAGACAAGCAGTGGAGCGGAGAGATCCGCATGCCTGGCGGACGCGTGGTCAGCGTGAGCGTCACACCGCAAGGCAACAACTTCGTCATTCGTCTCAAGGCGCAGCCTGATGCGGACATAGTTAAGTGGGGTTTAGCGATCGACGCGCGAGACGACGAGTACTACACCGGCTTGATGGAGCGCGTGGTCGATGGCCCACAAGCGGCGTCGTGGGCGCCGGGAATCACCAAAGCACTGAATCTTCGCGGTCAGAAGGTCGAGATGATCGTAAAGCCTACAACTTCCATCTACGCGCCATTTTATCTTTCGTCGCGCGGCTACGCGATCTTTGTCAAAGGAACCTGGCCGGGCGTTTTTGATTTTGCGGCCGGCGATCAGAGCCGAGTCAAGATCGAATTTGAAGGTTCGTCGTTCGAAATGAAAGTCTACACCGCGAGTGATCCGGCGACGTTGGTGCGCGAGCATGCTCTGGATGCCGGCCCTGGCGCTGGCGCGACGAACACACGCAACGTCCGAAGTATTACGACGGCACGCCGGTTACGGGACCGGTTAATTCGGAAGTCATGGAAGACGTGCTCTTGATGAAGGCTTACGGAATTCCGAACGGCGTGTACTGGATCGATCGGCCGTGGGGTCCGGGCTTGCCCTGGGGCTACGACGATTTCGAGATCGATGAGAAACGGCTGCCGCACTTTGCCGAGATGGTGAAATGGCTCGAGGGTCAGGACGCTAAGACATTGCTTTGGATCGCGCCGTTTTTCCAGGGACAGATGGAGAAAGAGGCGCTGGCGAAAGGTTACGCGCTGGCGGGCCAGAGGCGCCCCGCCAACGGAAACAATTATCCGATGGTTGATCTTACGAATCCCGCGGCGAAGGCCTATTGGCAGGAGGGAGTGGCGAAGCTGCTAAAGCTCGGCGTAGCGGCATTCAAACTTGATCGCGGCGAAGAAGACATTCCCGACAATGGTCCTTTCAAGTTGTTCGATGGTCGTTCGATTCGAGAAAATCGCAACGCCTACATCGCGATGTATCTGAAAGCGACTTACGAAATCGCTGCAAAATATCGCGGCCACGATTTCGTTTTAATGCCGCGCGGCGCCTATACCGGCAGTTCTCCGTACGGCGTATTTTGGGGCGGCGATATTGGCGGAACCCAGGAAGGTTTGCGTGCTTCGATCATTGCGGTGCAACGCTCGGCCGTGATGGGTTATCCGAACTGGGGATCGGACACGTGCGGTTACAATCAACAACTGCTGGAACAGGAAGTATGCGGGCGTTGGCTGGGCTTCAGCGCGTTCACTCCGATTATGGAAGTTGGCCCAACACGCAACGTAGCTTTCTGGAACCTCCCTCGTGAACCGAGTTACGACACGGAGTTGATCGCGATCTGGCGTCTTTACGCGCGCTTGCATCAGCGCCTGATCGATTACAGCTACAAATATGCGCAGGAAGCGACGAAGACGGGGGTGCCGATAGTGCGCCCGCTGTTCTTAGTCGATCCAAAATCTTCTGCCGCGTGGGCGAATTGGTGGACATATCTCTATGGGCAAGACATTCTGGTTTCTCCGATCTGGGAAAAGGGAAAGCGAACTCAACAGGTCTATCTGCCTTCGGGCGCAAAGTGGCGCGATGCCTGGCGACCGGAGAGAGTTTATGACGGTGGCGAGACGATTACGGTGAATGCCGAGCTGCATCAGATACCGCTCTTCGTACGCGTTGGCTCGAGCGTCAAGCTTGGCGATCTGAATCAAGAGTGGAAAGAATCGCACGCGATTGCTGAGAAGAAGCCCGATCTGCGAGCGTTGGATGCTGAGTTGCGAGCGTGGTTCGAGAAGCGTTGATTGCGATACTCGTGCGTTGGTCGACCGCCAAAGACATTAACGCAAAGGAGGCTAAGGATTCCGCAAAGGAACGCAAAGGAAGTCCTCTCCTCTCTGCGTACCTTTGCGCAACCCTCAGCGCCCTCTGCGTTTAAATCATTCTTGTGAAAATCTATAGTTTTGGCCGCGCTGACGGCCGGTCCCAATTCATGGGGCGAACGATCGAGATTTACCGCGGCCCGCCGATCATATTATGATCTTGCAACTTCGGGAAAGGATGATATTGTATTCAGCCGCAAGATGCTCAAGTTGATTCAAGCCATCTCGAAGAAAGATCAGGTCGTGGCAGCGATCAAAGACGCGATTCTGTCCGGCGCTATCGAACCAGGCGATCAGATTGTGGAAAGCCGGATGGCGCAGCAATTGGGCAGCGGAATACCTTTAGTGCGCGAGGCGCTCATCGCGCTTGAGCATCAAGGCTTTGTGCAAAAGACTCCGTATAAGGGCACCACGGTGACTAAGCTGGAGCCCAAACAGATTCGGGAAATTTTTCAATTGCGCGTCGAGTTGGAAGCGCTGGCCATTGCGTGGGCGAAGGAAAATGTCACGCCAGCCGATATCAAAGAATTGAAAGTCTTAATCGAAAGTATGGAGCGGGCAGCGACGGAACTCGATTTGGACCAGTTCTATGAAAATGATCTCGATTGGCATCGCAAGCTGTGGGTTCTATCCGGCAACGCTTACCTTGCGGATGTGCTGGAGCGTTTGGTGGTGCCGTTGTTTGCTTTCTTTGTGATGAAGACCAAGAGGGAGAGGGAAGCGTACATCGAGAGCGCGGCGATGCACGGGCAGATTGTGGAAGCGTTGGCGCAAAAAAGTGCTCGCGAGCTACGAGCGCTAATGAAGGAGTCTTTGATGGGTTGGAAAGACGACATGATGAAGCTGCTTTTTACTGAGAACTCTCGAGGCCGGAAAACTTTATGAGCGCGCCGGCAACCAAAGCAGGATCGTTCAGGCACGTGAAGTACCTTTGGCGTGACGAAGAAGCCGATGAATTATCGGGCGTCGATCGTCTGGTCTATCGCTCCAACAAGCTCGGCGAAGATCTGACGCTCACGAACACTGGGGGCGGCAATACCTCTTCAAAGCTGATCGAGATGGATCCGCTCACTAAAGAAAGCGTCGAGGTCTTGTGGGTGAAAGGTTCCGGAGGCGATCTGCGAACCGTCAGGCGCGATGGCTTTGCCTCGCTTTATGTCGACAAAGTGCGCGCGATGAAGACGCTTTACTCAAGCAGTCCTGAACGCGGACCGAAAACGCCGATCGAGGATGCGATGTATCCCATGTACAGCCACTGCGTTTTCAATCTGAATCCGCGCGCTTGTTCGATCGACACGCCCCTGCATACGTTTGTTCCTTATAAGCATGTAGATCATCTGCACCCAAACGCGGTCATCGCGATTGCTGCTTCCGTTAATCAGGAGAAGCTCTGCCAGGAAATTTACTGTGACGAGGTAATCTACGTCCCTTGGCAGCGGCCAGGCTTCGAAATTGGGTTGAAGATCGAGCAGTTGATTAAGGACAACTCACAAGCTAAGGGCATTCTGCTTGGCCATCACGGAATGAGTTCGTGGAGCAGTGATGACAAGACATGCTACGAGACGGCTCTGGAGATCATCGATCGTGCGGCCCGTTATATCGAAACGCATGATCGAGGTGACAAAACCTTCGGTGGGCCGAAAGCTCAACCATTAGCAGAAACTGATCGCAAGCGTATTCAAGCTGAGATCATTCCCTGGTTGCGCGGGCGGCTCTCAGTTTACAAACGATTCGTGGGCACGGTGCAAGATGACGAGAAGATGCTGCGGTTCGTGAACAGTCATGATGGGCCGCGCCTGGCTGAACTCGGGACGTCGTGCCCGGATCATTTCCTACGCACGAAGATTAAACCGCTGTTTGTTGATTGGGATCCGTCAAGCCTTGATGTCGAGGGGCTGAAAAACTCTCTCTCCGAGGCACTCGTCAAGTATCGCAAGGATTACGATGGTTACTACCAAAAATGCAAGCGGCCTGATTCCCCCGCGATGCGCGATCACAATCCGACCGTCGTGTTGATTCCGGGATTGGGCATGATCGCCTGGGGAAAGAACAAGAGTGAGTCGCGCGTCACTGCGGAGTTTTACAATTGCGCCATCGAAGTGATGCGCGGCGCGGAAGCAATCGACCAGTACGAGGCGATGGATCGACAGGAGGCTTTCGACATCGAATACTGGCCGCTGGAAGAAGCAAAGCTGCGACGGATGCCGCCTGAAAAAGAACTCGATCGGCAGATTATCGTGGTCATCGGCGCGGGCGCCGGCATTGGCAAGGCCACCGCGCATCGGCTGGTGAAAGAAGGCGCGCACATTGTTTGCGTCGATTTGGACGAAGCGTCCGCCAAAGAAACGGCGCAGGAGATTATCGACAAGTTTGGGCCGGGAATTGGCGTCGCGGGAGCCGGGATTAGCAACTGCGGGCCGGCGATCGGGCTTGCTTGCGATATCACCAAACGCGAGAGCGTTGCCCGCATGTTCGAAGATGTGATGCTCGCGTATGGTGGGATTGACTCGGTGGTAATTACTGCCGGTATCTTCGTACCGCCGGACAAGACGGGCCGTATCGAGGATAGTTTGTGGGCGCGCACGTTTGGCATCAACGTTACCGGCGCCTACATCGTCGCCGACGAAGCCTACAAGATTTTCCAGCGGCAAGGCTTACGCGGGAGCGTCGTACTCACGACGAGCGCCAACGCGGTAGTCGCGAAGAAGGGAAGCCTCGCATATGACACCAGCAAGGCTGCGGCCAATCATCTGGCGCGCGAGTTGGCTGTTGAGATGGCGCCGCTCGTACGAGTGAATGCAGTAGCGCCGGCTACGGTGGTTAAGGGAAGCACGATGTTTCCTCGCGATCGCGTCATCGCTTCGCTGACCAAGTACGACATAGCTTTTAGCGAAGACGAATCGACCGAGGATCTGCGCGAGAAATTGGCAGGCTTTTATGCGAAACGATCATTGACGCAGACGCCAATCGAACCAGAGGACCAGGCCGAAGCAATCTTCCTGTTGGTTTCGCCGCGGCTGTCGAAAACCACTGGGCATGTGATTCCGGTTGACGGTGGCTTGCAGGATGGCTTCCTGAGATAGAGGGTGTCCGAAAAACTTCAGTTTGTCGTTGTCTCGGTCAGTGAAATTCCGCAAGACAGCGACAAACTGAAGTTTGTCGGACATTCTCGGAGAAAAGAACCATGGCTACGCCTTTCGAGATCGACAACTCTTTCATCTCCGAACAAAACCAAAAGACCGACGACTGGGTCGAAGAAGACTACCAACATCTCAGCAAAAAACTTCGGCGGCAGAATGTCGATATTGAAGACCTGGTAACGAGAGCCGAAGCTTTTCGCGTTGCCATTCCATCGTGGGGAGTCGGCACTGGGGGGACTCGTTTTGCACGCTTCCCAGGGCAAGGCGAACCGCGCGACATTTACGAAAAGCTGGAAGACTGCGGGACCATTTTCAAACTGGTTCGCTCTACTCCGGCAGTATCGCTGCATATCCCGTGGGACAAACCAGACGATGTCGGCGACTTGCGCGAGTTCGCCCGGCAGCGCGGCTTGCATTTCGATGCGATGAACTCCAACACTTTTCAGGATCAGCCGGGACAGAAATACTCATACAAATTCGGAAGTCTGACGCATCCCGACAAGTCGGTGCGCGAGCAAGCCATCCAACACAACATCGAATGCATCGAGATCGGCAAAGCGCTGGGCTCGAAAGCCCACACGGTCTGGATCGGCGACGGCGGGAATTTTCCCGGCCAGCAACACTTCCGCCGCACACTGGAACGCTACCTCGAAAGCATGCGCCAGATTTACGCCGCGCTGCCCGACGACTGGCGCGTTTTTATCGAGCATAAGTTTTATGAGCCGGCGTTTTATTCGACGGTAATCAACGATTGGGGGACGAGCTATTACTGTGCCCGCGAGCTGGGGCCGAAAGCGTTCTGCCTCGTCGATTTGGGCCATCACGCGCCCAACGTGAACATCGAGATGATCGTCGCGCGGCTGATTCAGTTCGGCAAACTGGCAGGCTTTCATTTCAACGACAGCAAGTACGGTGACGATGATCTCGATTCGGGTTCGGTCAAGCCCTTCCAACTTTTCCTGATTTTTAATGAATTAGTCGATGCGGAGCTGAATCAAGAGCCGCACTTCGACCCAGCTTACATGCTCGATCAGTCGCACAACGTTACCGATCCAATCGAGTCGCTGATGATGAGCGGAGTCGAATTGGTTCGTGCTTATGTTCAGGCGCAACTGGTTGATCGACAGCAACTGTCTGACGCGCAGGAGAAGTGCGATCCATTGAGAGCGCTCGCGACTTTGAAGCAGGCCTTTACGACCGACGTGGCGCCGATCCTGGCGGTGGCGCGCGCGCGTGCGGGCGGCGCTATCGATCCAATCAGCACCTTCCGTGAAAGTGGCTATCGTCAGCGCAAGGCCGAAGAACGTCCGGCGCGAAAGGGAGCAGCCGCCTCGGGCATCGTCTAATCGAATTCGGATTTCGAATTGCGGGTTTCGGATTGAAAGACGGTGTAAATATAAGTGAGAGTCAGGAACCGAGTGTTCAGAGTTCAAGCTTTAGCTTGTAGCTCGTAGCTTTCGTGGAGAGCAACCTAAAGGTTGAACTCTGAACACTTCTAACCTAACTCTCACTTTCAATTACGGCAGTTGAAAACAAGTTCTTCCCCTGAAATCGCCAACCTGCAATATGGACGACTCGCTTTACATCGCTGTGGATCTGGGCGCGGGAAGTGGACGAGTGTTCCTCGCCGGAGTGGCGCGCATTTCCAATTTGCTACCGGGACGAACGAACGCAGGGAGTGATGGAGCAGGTCTTCGCGCACGTTTCGCGCGAAGAGATTTTCGAGCGCACCGGCGTTCAGTTTCTGGCATTCAATACGTTGTTTCAGGTCTACGCCCATGCACAGGAAGGAATTCCCGTGAACGCGCGGAAGCTGTTGCTGATTCCTGACCTGATCAATTTCTTTCTTACTGGCAGGGCCGTCAGTGAGTACACGAACGCAACTACCACACAGATGGTGGATCCGAGAACCGGCAGATGGAACTTTGAGATGGTCAATCTTTTGGGACTGCCAAAAACTTTGCTGCCTGAGATCGTTGCGGCTGGGACAGAACTTGGCGTGGTTCGCCCCGAAGTCGCTGCCGAGCTTGGGGGTGAGGCCGTTCGGGTCGTGGCGCCGGCGACGCATGATACCGGCAGCGCCGTCGCGGGCGCGCCGATTGAAGATGGGTGGGCTTATATCTCCTCCGGCACCTGGTCCCTGGTCGGGGTTGAGCGCGACAGTGTTCTAATCAACTGCGAGGTTGCGCGCCTTAACTTCACCAACGAAGGTGGAGCATTCGGCTCGATTCGCTTGCTTAAGAATGTAATGGGACTCTGGATACTTGAGTCATGCCGGCGAGAATGGCATCAGCAGGGATTGCCCGTTGATTACGAAAATCTATTGGCTGAAGTCGAGAAACTCGGACCGGCTGGGCCACTCATCTTCCCCGACGACCCCCGCCTGCTCAGTCCGCGAAGCATGCTGCAAGCAATCGCGGAACAACTCGCGGAAAGAGGCCAGAGGATGCCCGCAGAACGGTCGGAAATAGCCAAGTTGATTCTTGACTCGCTGGCGTTGCGATACGCCTCGGTGCTGTGCTCGATCGAGTCCGTCACAAACCGAAAAATTGTGGGCGTGCAAATTGTCGGCGGGGGCAGCCAGAATCATTATCTAAACCAGGCAACTGCGAATGCGACTGGACTGCGGGTGCTGGCCGGACCGGTGGAGGCAACCGTGATCGGCAATGTGCTGGTGCAGGCGATTGCGGCCGGGCGCTTCGGATCGTTGGCTGAAGCTCGACGGCACGTTGCGGAAAATATTCGGCTGAGAAGATTTGAGCCGGCTCCCTCGCTTGCTTTCGAACAAACGGCGCGGCGCTTTGCCGAAATCGAGCAGAGATATATCGGATCAGACTAGATAACAAAAACCATGACGAATGCGGCGCTGCTCTGCGCCACCGGCATCGACAAATCTTACTCAGGAGTGCATGCGCTCAAAGGTGCTTCGTTTGAGTTGTGCGCCGGTGAAGTGCACGCGCTGATCGGTGAAAACGGCGCGGGTAAATCTACGCTAATCAAAATCATTACCGGGGCGGTGGAAGCAGATGACGGCGAAATCCAACTCAACGGAAACACGATCACTCACAACTCGCCGCGCCTGGGAAAGCAGTTGGGAATAGCTGCAATCTATCAACAGCCTGCGCTCTTTCCTGAACTCTCCGTGGCGGAAAACATCGCTGTTGGTTTGGAAGAGTCGAGTCTGTGGAAGCGTGTTGACTGGCGTGAGCGGCGCCGCCGTGCTTCGGAATTGCTCGCGCGGGTGGGCGCCCGGATCGATCCGGACAGGGAAGCCGGCGATCTCACGATGCCCCAGCAGCAACTGGTGGAGATCGCTCGGGCTCTCGGCGCCAATGCTAAGATTCTTATTTTCGACGAACCAACCGCATCGTTATCCGAAGAGGATACGCAGAATTTATTCAGAGTGATTCGCGAATTACGTACCCGGGGCGTCGGCATGATCTACATCTCGCACCGGCTCGACGAGCTGACGGCAATTGCCGATCGGGTCACGGTGTTGCGCGACGGTCGCACCATCGATACGTGTCTGATGTCGGATGTCAATCGAGAGCAATTGATCCACTTGATGGTTGGTCGTGAACTATCGGCAGTCTTTCCGAAAAAGATTGTGACCTTGGGCGAAGTGATCTTAGAGTTGCGCCAACTCGGTTGCTCTGAGTCGGGCATACACGATGTCAATCTTTCGGTGCGCGCGGGCGAGATCGTTGGGGTTGCGGGCCTTGTCGGTGGCGGACGCACAGAGTTGGCGCGAACAATCTTTGGACTAACTCCGGCTGATCAGGGAGAGATTTTGCTTCGGGGAAAGCCCATTAAGATCGAAAGCGCGGCGCAAGCGATCGCCTGCGGCATTGCTTATGTCCCCGAAGACCGGCGGCGTCACGGCGTGATTTTAGATTTGCCGATCAGCGCGAACATCACGCTGGCTTCACTCGATAAGTTTTCTC
>QHXE01000020.1:12734-13278 GCA_003222835.1 Acidobacteriota bacterium
TCCCGCGGCTACGCTCTCTGGCGGCAATCAGCAGAAGGTAGCTCTCAGCCGTTGGTTAGTTACAAAACCTTCAGTGCTTATCCTTGATGAACCGACCCAGGGGATCGACGTCGGAGCCAAGTCAGAGATTCATGCGCTGATGACTGAGCTGGCCGGGCAGGGCGTCGCGATCCTGATGATCTCGTCCGAGCTACCGGAGATTCTCGGCATGAGCGATCGCATTGCGGTGATGTTCGGAGGGACGATGGTCGCGACTCTCGATCGCAGTGAGGCGACTCAACAAAACATTCTCGCGCTGGCTTTAGGTCACGAAATAAAAGAGATCGTAACCAAACCGAACACTATAGGATCACAACAAGCGCGTTAGAAAGCTCCGTTAGGAGCGAAATGTTTATAGCAAGAGCGAGTTTTTGCAGCTTAGCTCCTTTAGGAGCGTAATCTGATGATGAAGCCGTCATATGTCGCTCCTAAAGGAGCTGCGCAACTCAAGAAAATCGTGGTGCCATAAACATTTCGCCCCTAGCGGGGCTGAAGAGTTAATGCC
>QHXE01000021.1 GCA_003222835.1 Acidobacteriota bacterium
CCAATGTTGCTTCCATGTCTGATCGTGATTGGCGCAGCGATGGGCGCGGTTAACGGCGCGATGGTGGGTTGGCTTCGTCTGCCTTCGATCATAGTGACTCTGGCGATGCTGGCAGCGTGGCGCGATGCGCTGCGTTGGATAACGGGCGGCGAGTGGGTCCAGAACCTGCCGGCGAAGTTTCAATGGTTTGGATTGGGTCAGAATTTGGGTCAATGGTTGATTGTGGCTACATCGCTCATTGTGCTCGTCGTTCTTAGTTGGACGCTACGCAATTTAGCAGGAGGGCGTGCGCTTTATGCGGTCGGATCTGACGCCGAGGCGGCGCGGCTTGCAGGCATCGAGCCGCCGCGAGTTACTTTCTCCG
>QHXE01001081.1 GCA_003222835.1 Acidobacteriota bacterium
CGACTACTACGGTATGCGCGTCATCTGTCTGCAGTTCCACATTTTCATAGAAAAAGAGTATTCGGTGCGGCGCCGAATGCTCATGAATTTTCCAGGGAGCTTTAAGTCTAAATCGTTGAGAATCAGTCAGCCGATTTTTGATTTCATCAAAAAAGAATTCGAAAAATCAGGATGTTGGACCCAAGATGGAGTGCGCCGGGATAAACCGGCGTGAAGTCGCGAATGCAAGAGTCGTACAGGTAACGCGTAGCGAGCCAACCTGGCCCCGAGTCATGCGCGGGCAGTCGCAAGGCTGCACGTGAAGCGTTGACAGGGGGACATGCAGGCAGGGTTATTGAGCCGTGAAAGGGGTCGGAAATCAGAGCGCCGACGCTGTTCCATTGTGCGGAAGGCAAGACCGATGAATGCGAAATCGCGAGCATTGATCGGGCTCTGCGCGGTCGAAGACCCCTAGCATGCATGGAAACTTCACGCGCGAGAACCGGGAGGTCCCGTCAACGCCCGACACGTAGTCGTGCACGGGCCGGTTGGAGAAGGACATGATCCAGAAGTCCAACATGCACGTTGACGGGAAGTCGGACGGTCGTGCAGTACCGACGAAGTGCCTGAACAAAAGCGGGAATCCGCTGGCGGAGGGCATGGAGGGAAGACGACCGGCCAAGGAGAACACCGAGCAGACGACCGCGTCCCAGACACAGAGCTGGGGTGACGCGTTGAGCGGCCTGCGCGGTGTGCGGGAAGCGGCAAAGAGGGACAAGCGGTTACGGTTCACGGCGCTACTTCACCATGTATCCGTTCTGCTGCTGGAGAGCAGCTTCTACGCCCTGAAGCGAGACGCAGCTCCCGGAGTAGACGGAGTCACGTGGACGGAATACGAGACGGGCCTGGGTGAACGGCTGAAGGATTTACACAGCCGCGTGCATCGAGGAACGTATCGAGCGCAACCTTCGAAGAGAACTTACATTCCCAAGGCGGATGGACGACAACGTCCGTTAGGGATCGCTGCGCTGGAAGACAAGATCGTCCAGCATGCAGTGATGACGGTCCTCAATCAGATTTACGAAGAGGACTTTCTGGGGTTCTCGTATGGCTTCCGACCCGGGCGACGCCAGCATGATGCGCTGGATGCTCTCTGGGTGGGAATCATGAGAAGGAAAGTGAATTGGGATACTCCGTCTCATCGGAAAGTGGTTGAGAGCTGGAGTATCGGAAGAAGGGCAATGGTCGAAGACGGAGCGGGGAACTCCGCAAGGTTCGGTGGCATCACCGTTGCTTGCGAACGTTTACCTGCATTATGCCTTCGATCTATGGGCTCAGCACTGGCGGCGCCATCGGGCGACAGGTGAAATGATCGTGGTCCGATACGCTGACGATGCTGTATTGGGATTTCAGCACCGTGCCGACGCAGAGCAGTTCCTCCGAGACTGGAAGGAACGGCTCGGCCGGTTCGGATTAGAGCTGCACCCGGACAAGACGCGACTGATCGAGTTCGGGCGCTACGCAGTTGCAAACCGAAAAGAGCGTGGAGAAGGGAAGCCGGAGACGTTCAACTTCCTAGGTTTCACCCACATCTGTGGGCAAACGTGGAAGACCGGCAAATTCCTCGTTCTACGTAAGACCATCCACAAGCGGCTCTCTGCCAAATTGAGAGCGCTGAAGGAGGAGCTTCGAAGACGCAAACATCTGTCTATGGCGGAGCTCGGGAAATGGTTGAGGTCCGTTGTACAGGGATACTTCAACTATCATGCAGTTCCCGGGAATCTGGCCAGCCTTCGAAGTTTTCGGTTACAGGTGATCCGGCGCTGGCTGCGCGCGCTACAGCGACGCAGCCAGAAAGATCGGCTGACTTGGCCACGACTCGTGGCCATTGCAGAGCGCTGGCTTCCCCACCCTAGCATCCTTCATCCTTATCCCAATCCCAATTTGCGCTTTGACGCCAAACATCCGCGGTAAGAGCCGCATGCAGCAATCCTGCACGTGCGGATCCGTGCGGGGGGCGTCAGGTTAACTGGCGTCCCTACCGCGACCCCAACGGTTGAAGTGGCATCATTTCGACTGCTGTATTAGAATGAAAACAAATGTGTTGCGCAGTTCCCCGGTAGCTCAACGGTAGAGCATTCGGCTGTTAAGAAGGCAGTAAAAATCAAATAAGTGCTGCATCTGGTGTCGCTTACAGCCGAAAAGGTCGCGCAATCACCCTCGTGAATTGGACTGAATTTGCCGAAATTCACGTCCTTATATACGTGTATATACGTGCGCTCCACGCGCACGCGGGTTGGCCCCTCCAGAGTCTTCTTGCTGTATCGGACCGATCATCGCCTGCCTACTCCACCGAGAACCGCCCCGTTTTGGGTCTCGGCTGAAGTTTTGGCGAACCACAGGGCAGAAAGAGACCGCTTTGTTTGGCTGACAACGGAAGACATCCTGGATGAGTACAAGGAAGTTCTAAAGCGCCTTTGCGCCCGCTCAAGTCTGATCCTTTCCAAAATGAGTTCCGTCGTACTCCAGTGGGAACCCAATAGGACATGGGCAAGAGTGAGGTCTGGCTGGATGCCTTCGCTCTGACAAGATGGGTGTACTTGGTGATGCGACGCTCGACCGCATCGCGGCTAAGTCTGTCGCCGCGGATGCTGGGGAATAGGGGATCTCCAGGCAGACCGTGGCGTTCGCGTAGCCAGGCATCGAGCGTCTTTGCCGTTTCCGGACGGAGTGGGGTGCAACGCTGTTTTCTGCCCTTTCCGAAGCAGCGCACGTGAGCACCGGTTCCCAGAACGACATCCTGGCAATTCAGCCCTATCAACTCGGAAACGCGTAGACCGGTCTGGACCGCGACCAGAAGGAAGGTTCGATCACGACGCCCCATCCAGGTGGAAGGATTCGGGGCGGCGAGCAACGCGTCGATTTCTTCTCGGTTGAGAAAATCGATCGGCCGTTGTTCGTGGCGCTTGTTGGGCACCGCCAGGACCCGTTGGCAATCGAGCGCATGTGCGGGCTCCTCTGAAGCCACGTACCGGAAGAAAGAGTGGATAGCCCCCAGTCGCACGTTGCGAGTACGAGCGCTGTTTTTACGAGTGCCTTCCAAGTGATCGAGAAAGAGACCAATGAAGGGTGCGTCGAGATCCTCGATCCGGAGCTGGGAAGGCATTTTGCCCAGTCGTTCTTTGGCAAACTGCAGAAGCAGACGAAAGCAATCGCGATATGTCGCTACCGTATGCGGACTTGCTTGTCGTTGGCGCAGCAGGCGATCGGTAAAGAAGGATTGAAGAAGAGAGGGAAAACTGGCGGAAATCATTGCTTCCCCTCCCGTGCGATCAGCCGGTCGGTAGCCAGTTGAAGGAGCTCAGGCACGGCTTCTAGGTACCAATAGCTTTCGTTCACGTGGACGTGCCCCAAATAGGTGGCCAGCTTGGGAAGTTCTCGTTCGACATCGAGCCCGGTGTGATACCAGTGGATCAGTGTGCGGACAGCAAATCGGTGTCGGAGGTCATGCAGACGTGGGCCGCGACCGTGATACTTGGCCGGTACGCGCAGGCCGAGTTGTTGGCACAGCTTAGCAAAGGTGTATGGCCTGAGTTGGTGGTGCGGGAAAGAGGCGACTTCGGGCCTCGGCATACTTTTTCAATGCGTCTACCGTGGAGGGATGAACCACCACGTAGCGGGATTTTCCAAACTTCGTCCGCTGGACATGAAGGACTCCACGATCGAAGTCGACATCCGGTTGGTCCAGGCTGAGGGCTTCGTTCACTCGCATCCCCGTTGCCACCAGCAGACCGAAGAGGGTCGTAAACGTGCACCAGCGGAGTCCCTTGCGAGACGAAAGTTGTTGGGTATGGCGAAGTAGTCTCTCGATCTCCTCGTCGCTATAGATGTGAGGAGGCTTACGTCGGCGACGATGAGGGAGAAGCCCGGCCGGGGGAATCTCAGTGCGAGGTTCGGTGGCGCTGTACCAGATGGCGAAGCGCCGGACTCTGCCCAAACGCCAAGCCCATTGAGCAGGGTGGGCCTTGGCAGGCTGGGTGGCCCAGCGAAGTGCCAGTTCCGTGGTGATGTACGATGCACCTTGGGCTCGGAGAAACGCCACAAAATTCCATAAAGCACTTCCCTGTTGCTGGAGTCGAAAGCCAAGACTGCGGCGAACTCTGAGGTAGTCTTTCAATGCCTGTTCAAGGTTCACTGTGCACCTCCTATTGGCCAGGGGTGAGCCAGTGAGCGCAGGCCATCGAAGTCGACCTTGGCGTAGATTTCCGTGGTGCTGGGGTCTCGATGCCGGAGAACTTCTCCGATTTCCTCTATCGTTGCCCCAGAGCGAAGCAGGGAAGTTGCCAGACTATGACGAAACAAGTGGGCTCCCTTAGCAGGGGGATCTAAGCCCGCGCGGACGAGTGCACGGCGAACGATCGTCGACACTGTGCAAGAGCGGACAAAGCTACGGCGTGGCGCCCTCGTGCACACGAATACCCGACGCGTTGGGCAGGCAGGACGGTCTTGCCGCAGGTAGGATGCCAGGGCCTCGCCTACATCTGCAGGCAGGGGCATCCGATCATGAAGCATCCCCTTGCCCCGTATGAGGATTTCGCCGGCTCTCCAGTTGATGTCCTCGAGCTGGAGAGCAACTATCTCACCGGCACGGAGACCGAGACGGGCAAGCAAGAGAAGCATGGCATAATCGCGGCGGCCGATCGCCGTGTTGCAGTTGCAGGCTTTGAGCACGCGTTCGACTTCCTCCGGAGTCACGTACTTGGGCACGGTGGACAGCCGCCGATCCGCCACGGTGGGTACACAGGCGGCCAAGTTGGCTTGCAGCTCCCCCTTCTGAAACAGGTACCGGAAGAAGGAGCGAAAAGCCGTGGTCATGATCTGTGCTGTTCCGACACTGAAGCGCTCGACGAGGAACTTACGAGCAAAAGACACGTAGTTGAAGATCGTGGCTGAGCCGAGCCTGCGCTCCGAAAACAAGTGCTGTTCGTAGTGACCCAAAATGCCAGCCAAAGGTGACTGGTCAGGGATCAGCTTTTGATCGGAAACAACGCCCTGCTTTCGGAGATGAGCGAGAAACTGCTGGAGGGTTTTTGAATCGCCCCTGTGCATCTGCTGGATGCGCTGCTTGTGTTTGACAAAAGCCGCCAGCAAATGCTCTTCAAGATGGCTCTTAGGTACCAGCCCCTCTCGCTTGAGCCAAAGCCCCAAATCCGCAAGCAACCCTAATTTCGAACACATGGCCCTGTCTCGATAGCCAGCCTCCCTTAACACTGTTGCAAACAACCGAAGATGGAACTCTAACGGGTTGCCTCGAATGCGTTTCTCTCCCGGCACAGAACTTCCCCTCATAGGTCCTCCTCATTCCTGGAGTTACCGCCAGGCCAGAGAAGACCGCCGGATTATGCCGATTGCAATTCGCGGCTAGAGCGTGGAACCCGACGCTAATGAGGAAGTTGAGAAGACTGACTTGCCAGTAGTCGGCATAATCGGGGAGTCGGCATGTTCCTTATTATGCCGCGCGCGGCATTACAAGGAAAGCATTTCGATCGCAGTTCTGAATTCTGCCGGCAAGGTGGTGATGGAATGCGTCATCGAGACCAAAGCGAGCACCATTCTGCAGTTTATCCACGGGCTGGGTGGAGATGTGCACCTCACGTTTGAAGAAGGCACTTGGGCTGGCTGGTTGTACGATCTGCTGAAGCCGTACGTGACGGAACTCGTAGTGTGTAATCCGCGAAAGAATGCCTTGCTGAAAGAAGGCAGCAAGAGCGACCGCATCGACGCACACAAGCTGGCCGAACTGTTGTACATGAGCAAGCTCAGTTCGGTGTATCACGGAGAACATGGCCTGCGCATGTTGAAGGAATTGTCCCGTAGTTATTTGACGATCACCAAGGATCTCGGGCGGGTGATGAATCGACTCAAGGCCTTGTATCGGGGCTGGGCCATTCCCTGTGCCGGGACGCAAGTCTACGCACCGCATTATCGTTCGGAATGGCTCGCCAAGATTCACGAAGCAGGCGTGCGCCGGCGGGCAGAACTTTACTACCAACAACTCGACGCCCTGCGGGTGGTGCGCCAACAAGCTCGGAAAGAGCTGTTGGCCGAAGCGAGGAAGCACCGTGCGACGAAGTTGCTACGCCAGATTCCTGGTATTGGTCCGCTTCGGGCGGCTCACTTGGTGGCGTTGATGCAGACGCCTCATCGGTTTCGCACCAAGCGGCAACTGTGGAACTACAGCGGGCTGGGGTTGGAGACCCACGACAGCGCGCAGTACCGCGTCGTGGAGGGACAGCTACAACGCTCGAAGAAGCCCGTCACACTGCGCGGTCTCAATGACAATCACAACCACGACCTCAAAGATATTTTCAAGGGTGCGGCTATGAGAGCCAGCACCGCGGCTGGACCGCTGCGCGATTTCTACGAGGCTTTGCTGGCTAAGGGAAGGAAGCCCACGATGGCGCGCTTGACCTTGGCGAGGAAGATTGCCGCGATCACGTTGATCGTCTGGAAGAAGGAGGTACGTTTCGACGCCAACTATTTGAAACAACAAGCAGCTTGAGCGTCTCTGGCAAAGAGTCCGTTCCACCTGGGAACTATTCCTGGCGGTAGC
>QHXE01000022.1 GCA_003222835.1 Acidobacteriota bacterium
TGTTTTCCGCAAAGTTGGCGTCGTCGCCGGCGGACGTGATGATTACGATTTGGAATGAAGATTCCATCGGCGAATCAATTGCCTTGGCAACGGAATTAAGGAGCAAGGATTTGCGCGTGGATCTTTATCCAGAACCGGACAAATTAGCGAAGCAATTCAAGTATGCATCATCTCGCGGGATTCCATTCGTGGCTATCATCGGCGAGGATGAACGATTGCGCGGCGAGGCGGCTATCAAAGACATGCGTTCAGGAGAGCAGCGATCGGTAAAGCGCGGCGAGGTCGCAAGCGCATTACAGGACCAAACATCATGAACGATCAATCAATAGGCCAGCATTATCTCGACGATGCCCTCCGAAGATTTCGAGATTACAAGCAGCTTGCGGAGCGCGCCTTTGCCCAAATTAGTGACGAAGAGTTTTTTCGCACGCTCGATGAAGAATCGAACAGCATCGCCATCAACATGAAACACATTGCCGGCAACATGATTTCGCGCTGGACGGATTTTCTGACGACCGACGGAGAGAAACCGGAACGTAATCGCGATCTGGAGTTTGTGATGTTGCCGGAAACATCGAAGAACGACATGCTCGCGTATTGGGAGAGAGGTTGGCAGTGTGTCTTTGAGGCAGTTGAGCCGCTGAAGCCGGAAGACTTGATGCGCACAATCAGGGTTCGCGGACAAGATCACACCGTGGTGCAAGCGATCAATCGACAACTCGCTCATTATGCGTACCATGTTGGACAGATCGTCTTTCTCGCGAAGCATTTCAAATCAGGCGAGTGGCAAAGCTTGAGCGTGCCAAAGAACAGATCGGCCGAGTTTAATTCGCAGTTTCAGAACCGGAAGCGGTAGCGACCGGGTGATATGCGAGCTGGATGCTCGCGAACCGCCGACATGGATCCTTGGGAGGTAAGTATGTTTCTTGGTTTGCGCACTGCGACTTATCACGTTGACGACATTGAAAAAGGCAAAGCCTGGTATAGCGAACTGCTCGGCGTGAAGCCATATTTCGACCAGCCTTTTTACGTTGGTTTCGATGTGGCTGGCTACGAACTCGGTTTACAGCCGGGCGGCGGTAATACCCCGAACAAAGCCGACGGGGCGGTCGCCTATTGGGGCGTCGAAAATGCGGAAGCCGCGTTCAAACGAATAATCGAACTCGGAGCCTCCGTTCAAGAGGAAGTTAAGGACGTCGGCGAGGGGATTAAGGTTGCGACCGTGAAAGATCCCTTTGGAAATGTCTTTGGCATTATCGAGAATCCGCATTTCAAGATTCATTGAGCTGCGAGTGTGAGTGCTGAGCGATTCTTAAGAATGGTAACCGCACTTCATCATGTGAACGTGACCGTCCCGGCCGAGCTGGAAGCGGTGGCGAAGGAATTCTACCAATCGGTGCTGGGACTGAAACAAGTGCCGAAGCCGGCCGCGGCGCGCCAGAGCGGCGCGTGGTACCAGATTGGCGGCAACCAATTGCATTTGTCGATTGAAGGTGGATCTATTAGTTCGTTGAGTTCACGACATGTTTGCTTCACGGTTTCCGATCTTGATGCGGCTGAGAAACGGTTCCGCGCGGCGGGCGTAGAAATCATTCCGGATCCACGACCCATTGCCGACTCGCCGCGCTTCTATGTGCGCGATCCGGGCGGGAACCAACTCGAGATCGTTCAAGCCGCTGCGTAACCTCCGTGGGTCCTCTGTGTCCTCTGTGGTAATGATCGATTTTTCACCACAGAGGACCGGAGAGAAGAAAACTGATGAGCTTCACTTTCATCAACCCTGAATCGCTCGGCCCGCCGCGCGGGTATTCAAACGGCGTTCTGACAGAGCCGGGCGGAAGATTGTTGTTCATCGCTGGACAGGTTGGGTGGAATGAGAATCAAAACATCGTCGGCGATGATCTCGTCGAACAGTTCGCTCGCGCGCTCGCAAATGTCGTCGCCGTAGTGACGGAAGCCGGCGGAAAGGCGGATCAAATCGCGCGACTGACGATCTATGTAACAAACAAGCTCGACTATCGCACACGACTGGTCGAAATCGGTGAACGATATCGCGCGCGCATGGGCAAGCATTTTCCAGCGATGGTGTTGGTGGAAGTCAAAAGCCTGCTGGAAGATGGCGCGAAGATTGAGATTGAAGGGATAGCAGTGTTGTAGCGCAAACTGTCAGTTTGCGTTGTTAAGCATAAGTATTAGAACGCCGCAAGTTAACAGTTTGCGCTAGTATGATTTCCCCTAAGGGTTTTCTCTACGAACAACGCGACGGCATCGCGACCATCACGCTCAATCGTCCCGAGCGGCTTAACGCGATCACGTTCGAGGTCTATCACGAACTCACCGACTTTTTCGCGAGTCTGCATGATGAAAAGGACGTACGCGTGGTCGTGATCACCGGCGCTGGTCGCGCGTTCTGTTCGGGCGGCGACGTGCGCGACATCATTGGAGAACTGCAAGGGCGCGACGCCGAAGGGCTATTAGAGTTCACGCGCCTCACTTGCGAACTCATTCACAACATGCGCGCGCTGCCGAAACCGATCATCGCCAGCATCAATGGCACGACTGCAGGAGCCGGAGCTTGCATCGCGCTCGCTTCAGATATCCGCATTGCTGCCGAAGAGGCGAAGATTGCTTTCATATTTGTGAAAGTCGGATTGGCGGGAACTGACATGGGCGCGACTTATCTGCTGCCGCGCGTCGTGGGTTTGGCGAAAGCGACGGAGTTGTTGATGACGGGTGATTTCATTTCGGCCCAGGAAGCTGAAAAGATCGGACTCTATAATCGCGTCGTGCCACGGGACCAACTGAAAACGGCAACCAGCGAGTTTGCTGCGAAACTGGCACACGGTCCGGCGTTGGGCTTGGCGAAAACTAAAGAGATGTTGAATCGCGAAATGCACATGGGATTCGAATCCGCGCTCGAAGCCGAAGCTGTTGCGCAGGCACTGTGCATGCAGCATCCTGATTTTGCAGAGGCTCACGCAGCGTTTATTGAAAAGCGCAAACCGAAGTTCAAATGATTGGCTGGGAGCGCGGGCGTCCCGCCCGCACCGCGCGCGAAATGTGAAGAGTCGTCGCCTCGCTCGAAGGTTGAGCGGCGGTAGCGCTAGGCGGACGGGACGTCCGCGCTCCCAGCAAAAAGGTTCGCGTAATTTTGAAATGAGTTTTATAGACACAACTCCATTCTTCTCGAATGAACATCGGGAATTGGCGGCGCGCCTGGCCGAGTTCACCGAGCGCGAGATCGAAGTGCGCGCGGGCGATGACGAAGGCGATGCCGATGAAGCGCTGCGAAGTTATGTTCTGTTATTAGCCGACCATGATCTGCTGCGTTACGCGGTAGCATCACCGGGCCAGCCATTCGATCTCCGTTCGTTCTGCATCATTCGCGAGACGCTTTCATATTCCTCATCGCTCGCCGATCTCGCCTTCGCAATGCAGGGCTTGGGCTCTTATGCGATTAGTCTCGGAGCAACTGAGCACGTACGCGATTTCTGGCTGGCTCGCGCGGCCACTGGGCGAGCGATCGCGGCTTTCGCCTTGACCGAACCTGATGCTGGTTCCGACGTCGCGGCAATCAAAACCACCGCGCGTCGCGAAGACGAGGCCTACGTGATCGATGGCCGCAAACGCTTCATTTCAAACGCCGGCGTCGCTGATTTCTACACGGTCTTTGCCCGCACGGGCACGCGTGAAGACGGGCGCGCTGAGATTTCCGCATTCATCATTAGCTCCCGCATGCCGGGTTTCAGGGTTGCTGAGCGAACTCAGATGCTCGCGCCGCATCCGATTGGTGAATTGGAATTCAGGAATTGCCGCGTACCCGCCGAAGACATAATCGGCGCGCCGGGTGATGGGTTGCGACTTAGCCTCCAAACGCTTGACGTGTTTCGCGCGAGTGTGGGCGCGGCGGGGTGCGGCATGGCCCGTCGGGCGCTTGACGAAAGTCTCTTGCATGCGAAATCGCGCGAGCAATTTGGCCGCCCACTCTCGGGGCATCAGTTGATTCAAGAAAAGCTGGCGGACATGGCGACCGAACTCGACGCCGCGCGATTATTGGTTTATCGCGCCGCTTATTTGAAGGACACCGGCGCCGAACGTTCGACGCGTGAAGCCAGCGAAGCAAAACTCTTTGCCACCGAGGCTGCCTCGCGCATTATCGATCAAGCCGTGCAGATTCACGGTGCGACGGGACTCGTTCGTGGCACCGTGGTCGAGCGTCTCCATCGCGACGTGCGCGCGCTGCGGATTTATGAAGGCACATCGGAGATTCAAAAGCTGGTCATAGCCAATCAACTCTTGAAAGAGTAGACGTGCGCGCGCTGCGGATTTATGAAGGCACATCGGAGATTCAAAAGCTGGTCATAGCCAATCAACTCTTGAAAGAGTAGACTAAGAGAGAATTGCCCAGAAGATGCAACCTCTTTCTTTAGACACGTCGCCCGAGGCTCAACAACTACTTTTTGAGTTACTCCGCAATGCGTCTGCTGGCAAAAAGCTGAGGCTGACGTTCGATTTGATCCAGACGTTGCGGTTCCTGGTGCTCTCCGACCTGCGCCGCTCGTTCCCGCAAGCCGGCGCGGATGATTTACGTCGTCGGCTGATCTCCCGACTCTTGCCGCGCGAGGACGTGATTCGAGCTTACGGATTTGATCCGAAGAGCTTAGGCTACTAAATCAGTCCGAATGGAAAACCTTGAAAACCCTTACGTTGTTCTGCTTCAGATCACGGACGCGTTTGAGGCTTTACACATTGACTATGTAGTAGTCGGTTCAATCGCCAGTTCTATCCATGGCGAGTATCGAGCGAGCGGAGATATAGATGTCGTCGCCGATCTCAATTTTCCTCATGTCGAGCCAATAGTGTCGAGAGGCGATCTTCAAGGTGGACGTCTTTGTCCCCGCAGCGCTCGGAAAGCAACAACTCGCGAGACGGGAGCTGCACAGACTCGATCCTGCCCAAGAGCAGACTATCTGGGTCGCTACGGCTGAGGACACGATTCTTGGCAAACTTGAGTGGTATCGTAAGAGTGACGAAACCTCAGAGATACAATGGCGCGATATTCTGGGAATTATCGGTACGAAGGCTGTGGCCCTCGATTTCGATTATTTGAAGCGCTGGTCAGAGCGCTTCGGTCTGGCGGACTTGCTGGAACGAGCGTTGAAGCAGTCTCAATAATTCTAGTCTGATGCGCGCTAATTCGTAAGCTATTTCACTTCGCACAAACGAGTTCTGGAAGTGAGCGTCGAACTAAGTTCAAAGCAGGCGCAACCCGAATCGCATCTCGCTCGTCGTCTCGGACTCTTCGACGCCACGATGATCGTGATGGGCGGGATCATCGGCGCGGGCATATTCACTAATCCTTACGTCGTTGCTCAGCAAGTCCATACTCCATTTTTGATTCTTGGCGCGTGGGCTGTGGGCGGACTCATCGCGCTGGCCGGGGCTTTTATTTACGCCGAGCTTTCATCGCAGGTTTCGGCTTCGGGCGGTCAATACGTTTACTTGCGCGACGCGATGCATCCGTTGGTTGCCTTTGGTTACGGATGGAGCTTGCTGTTCGTGATCCAGACTGGCGGCATGGCTGCGGTAGCTCTCATATTCGCAAATCATATCTATGAATTAGTGGGCGCGCGGACGACAGATTTGCGAGCTGCGCTGCTGGCGTCGATCGCGTTGGCGTTGCTGACTGTTATCAATTGCGTCGGTGTGCGAGCCGGCAGTATGACGCAGAATATCTTAATGATTCTGAAGCTGATAGCGATTGCGGCCCTGGTGGCAGTTGGATTGACGGTTAGCGGACCAACTCAAGTCTTAGGAGTACAGGCCATTAACTCATCGCCAACCACCTGGCAGTTGCTGACTGCTTTTGGCGCGGCTTTGATTCCGGCGCAGTTCGCATATGGCGGGTGGCAGACCGCGTGCTTCGTCGCCGGTGAGGTGCGCGAGCCGCGTAAAAATCTACCGCGCGGTTTACTTCTGGGCGTATTAGGTGTGATTGTGGTTTATCTTTCCGTGAATTATGTCTGCGTTCATGCTTTGGGCGCTTCAGGCCTGTCTCAGACAAAGACCCCGGCTTCTGCCGTGATGCGTCTGGCGTTGGGTGAGAGAGGGAGCCGTCTACTCGCCGCAGGCATCGCGATTTCCACAATCGGATTCTTGAGTCAAAGCATGCTAACTGCGCCGCGAGTTTACTTCGCAATGGCCGAAGATGGACTCTTCTTCAAGCAGCTTACGTGGCTTAATTACGCGCGAGTTCCGGCGTTCGCGATTGCGCTCCAAGGGGGACTGGCAATCGTCATCGCACTTGTCGCCAGCCGCTTCGAGCAGATTTTGAATTACGTTGTGTCGGTAGATGTGGTGTTCTTTGCCTTGACCGCGGCTTGCGTCTTTGTTTTCAGAAGGCGTAATCGCGATGGTGACTTTTTTCGCGTGCCGGGCCATCCGTTCACAACGCTTTTCTTTATTGCGGCGTGTTGCGTGATAACTTTCAGTCTCGTGTACAAGTATCCGCTGAACAGCGCAATCAGTTTCAGTATTATGTTCGCTGGCTTGCCCGCATATTTTATCTGGGCGCGACGGAAACGTTAGGTATCTTCGTGTCAGAACCGCGAGCGGTAGCGACTGGATCATAAGGGTAGCTTAGAAAAGGACCAATCGCGTCGTCGTGCAATCAAAGGATCATTGGTGATCCGGTCGCTACCGCTCGCGGTTCTGACACGCATATTACGATGAACACTCAATCCATTTACATGCAATGGGCCAAGAAGCGCCCGAAAGTTAAATATGATCTCGCGCTGAGCGGAATTCTCAACCTTCCGTTTTCGGAACTCGAGCCCAGCATCGAAGACATCGATCTGAACGGCGACAACTCTTACGGGTATCGACCGCTGGTTGAGGCGCTGGCGGCGCACTGCCAGGTCGCTCCTGAATCAGTCGTCACGATTTCCGGCGGCACTTCGATGGCGAATCATCTGGCGATGGCCGCCGCAGTCGAACACGGCGACGAAGTCTTGATCGAGCAACCGACCTACGAGCCTTTGCTTGCCGTTGCTGAATATTTTGGCGCGAAAATCAAGCGCTTTTCCCGAGCGTTTGAGAACGAGTTTCGCATCGACGCTGAAGAGATCGCTAGACAAATTACACCTAACACACGACTGATCGTGCTGACCAACCTGCACAATCCCAGCAGCACGCTGGTCGATGATAAGACGCTGAAACAAATCGGCGAATTGGCGGAACGCGCCGGCGCACGCGTCCTGGTTGATGAAGTTTATCTGGAAGCAATGTTCGAAGCCGCGCCGCGATCTTCAGTGCATCTTGGCCCGGAGTTTATCTCGACCAGCAGCCTCACTAAAGGTTACGGTTTGAGCGGCTTGCGTTGTGGCTGGATTCTGGCCGAGCCGGAGTTGGCGCAACGAATGCGTCTGCTGCACGACATCTTCGGCGCGTTGGCTCCGCATCCGGTGGAGAGACTAAGCGTGGCTGCGCTCTCAAAGTTGCCGAAGTTCGTAGCCCGCGCCAAGCGGATTCTGGAAAGCAATCGCGCCGTGCTGAACGAGTTTCTCGATTCGCGCGAGGATCTCAAAGCGGTGCGAACCGAATCAGGCACAACATCGTTTCCGCGTTTGCTGAAAGGGCGCGTAGAAAATCTCTGCGACTTGCTGACTGAGAAATACGACTCAGCCGTTGTGCCCGGCCGCTTCTTTGAATCGCCTCAGCATTTTCGCCTCGGTATGTGCGCGGAACCGCAATTGTTCAGCGAAGGGGTGCAGCGATTGGGCGCGGCGCTGGATGAGTTGCGCGCATGAAAATCAACATCATCGGCGGCGGCCCGGCCGGCATGTACTTCGCCATCATCATGAAAACGGCCGATGCCGCGCACAACATCACCATCTATGAACGCAATGGACCTGACGATACCTTTGGCTGGGGCGTGGTTTTCTCAGGAAAGACGCTAGCGAATTTGCGTGAAGCAGATGAGGCTTCGCATGCAGATATCACACGTGACTTCGAGGCGTGGGACAATGTTGATGTCGTTCATCGCGGCGAAAAGATATCGATTCATGGAAACAGCTTTTCCGGAATTGCTCGCATTCGCTTACTCAAGATCCTGCAGAAGCGATGTGAAGACCTCGGCATTGAGATCAACTTCCAAACTGAAATTGCGAACATCGATTCGTTACGTGCCGACTGCGACTTACTGGTCGGCGCGGACGGGGTAAATAGCTCCGTCAGACAAAAGTTCGCTGACGAATTCAACCCTAAGCTGAGTGTTCGTCCTAACAAGTACATTTGGTACGGCACGAACCAGTTGTTTCATGGATTGACGCTGACGTTTCGCGAAACGTCTGCCGGTGTCTTTGCCGCACATTCGTATAAGTTCGACAGAGGGACCAGCACATTCATCGTCGAATGCGATCCTGAGACATGGAGCAACGCCGGATTCGCCGGCATGTCGGACGAAGAAACGCGCGGCTATCTCGCTGAAGTTTTCGCGCCCGACTTGAACGGACAGCCATTGCTTTCAAACAATTCGAAATGGATCAATTTTCTACTAGTAAGGAACACTCGTTGGAGTTTTGAGAATGTTGTGCTCCTCGGCGATGCTTTGCACACTGCACACTTTTCGATTGGCTCAGGGACAAAACTGGCGATGGAAGATGCCATCGCCGTGTCTGAATCTTTCATTAAGACTGCAGACATAGCCGAATCTTTGCGAGAATTTGAGAGGACGCGAAAGCCGGTGATCGAAGATTATCAAGCTGCGGCTTACGAGAGCATGGTGTGGTTCGAGAATGCGCCAGACTATATGCATCTCTCGCCAATCGAACTGGCTTACGTATTAATGACGCGCAGCGGTCGAATCGATCGCGAGACTCTAAAGCGGCGAGATGCCCAGTTTGTAGCGGCCTACGAAAGCGCCACACCATTGGCTAATCATGAGGTGGACACTAAAAGAAGCCCTGGCTAGACCAGAGACGGTTAAGTTCTCCACCCCGAAAACACTTTGCCAACAAAGCTATTGTGGTGGGGTTGCGGCTACGAGCATTTGAGCCGACGGGTTTTCCAAATGCGTTATTACCTGCGGACAACGAAAACAGGCGGCTTTGCCTTCTTGTTGGTACCAGCGACACTCAGCGCGGATGCTGCAAGCAGGCAGCGCCTCCACGGCTCGCGGAAGAATCTGCACGATGCGCGTAGCTAGTTGACAGTCTTTGCCGTCAAAGTGAATGCATCGCTTCTCTTCGCAGCGAGCAGCGAACCGAAAGACATTGCGCGGATCGACTTCACGTGTCAGTGAAAGCAATTGCGTCGTGACCGGCTGCGGCTTTTCAATCCAGGTAAGCCTTTGCCCGTCGGGCGTGTCTTCCAACACGCCCAGCACTACACTGTCTTCCATGTCCGGCTGCGCGCTTGGGCACATTAAGCGCTGCTGAGCGGCGCCGATACTTCTCGCTTCGCTCATAGGTTGTTGCTACTGCTCGAACTCGACGGGGCGAAAGATGAATCCCATCGTGGTGAAGCCACCGTCAACAATCACTTTAGGCGTTAGTTTTGCTCCCGCCACGGACTTTTGCACTTCCTTCGTAATACTACGGGCCGCAAGGTTCACATCGAATTTAGTTGGCGGCTTCACGATGATTCCCATAATAATGCCGCCCGGAATCTTCGCGCCGGTGTTTGTTGAGACGGCTTTCTCGACGGCCTTCGCGAGGTCGGCCACTTTAATTGTTGATGCTCGGGTTGCCATGTCTGTCACACCTCCAATAGGTTCTGCTCATACTTGTTACTGACAGGGGACTGGGACGGCGGCACTTTAACTAGTTTGGAACGGTCTGTCAACAAGAATCCTTGCGAATTATGCCAACGTAAGATTTATCAAATGGTTATTGATTGAAACAGGAGGGAGCCAGCCGCTTCTTCCGCAGTAGACCAACGCCCACGAGAGCATGCTGTGGTTCGGAGAACGCGAGAAACTACATGCATCTGATGCCGATTGAGCTTGCTTACTCGTTAATGAGGCGGAGTGGACGAGTTGATGACGCGGAACTCAGAAAACGCGATCCCGATTTTATGTCGTCGTACGAATCCATCAACTAGGGCGGACCGTGTCCTCCCAACCGCATCGAATCAACGCTACGTACAGCTTTTGCAGCGCTTGAGATTGAGCGAGTATGAGATTCTTCGAATA
>QHXE01001082.1 GCA_003222835.1 Acidobacteriota bacterium
CCCACCCACAAAAACATGGCCCCTTCTACCAGCTCAGTTACACCCATCTCGGCAAGAGCACCACCCAGTTTGTTCGTCCTCAGTTTGTTCCGGAGGTGCGCCAGCAACTCGCCAACTACAAGAAATTCAAAGCTCTCACCCAGCAATGGGTCACCCTAGCCCTCGAGCTTTGCAAGCTCGACATGCAAAAAGCGCGCTCGGCCGCCCCGCCAGCGGCCACTACCCACCCGTCTTGAGCTTTCACCTACCGGGTGAGAACAGCCGCATCGGCCCGCCTTTTGTTTTTCCGCATCAGGATTGGCTTCTCGTGCATTTTTTGCACATTTTCGCCGCAAAGAATCGCTCAACCTAGGTCCCACTTTCTTGCCGCGCGGAGCACGGCCCCTCGTGAGTCATCCTAGGCTATACTCCACCTCACAGATGCCGATCCGCATTATCCCCGCCTCATTAGTCATCCTGAGCGCCTTCTTTTCCAGCTTCGCTGCGGCTCCTCGAGGTATCCCGCGAGAACTGGCGAGGCTGCGTGCCAGCGGCCACAGCTTCGGGTGACGAAGAAGTGCGTTTCAACCTCAAGGCGCTTGAGCCAGTGCTCCTGGATTTCCGTGACGGCCAGCTACTCAGCGCATCGCTGAACGGTACCGCACTCACGTTGAAACGCGAGAACGGGCACTTGGAACTGCCGAGGGAGAAGCTGCGAGCAGGAGAGAATAGGATCCGCATCCGTTTTGAAGTACCAATTGCGGCCGCGGGAAAACCGCTCACCCGTTTCGACGATCACGACGACAGCAGCGAATATATTTACAGCTTGTTTGTACCCATGGATGCGAGCATGGCCTTTCCGTGTTTCGATCAGCCGGATTTAAAGGGCCGCTTTACCCTGGAACTGACCGCACCGGAGACTTGGACAGTCATTTCGAACACGTCGGTCGAAAGCGTCGCCACTGTTGGCCCAGAGCAAAGGCGCACACGATTCGCTGAGACGCTTCCCATCAGCACCTATCTGTTTGCGCTCGCCGCCGGCCCATTTCGAAAGCTGCTCACATCGTCGGGAACACCAGTTCTCTATGTCCGCAAATCGAAGTTCGAGCGCGCGCAGGCCGAGGCTTCCGAGGTGCAGCAGATCGCGGCTCGCGGCTTGCAATACCTCTCCAATTTTTTCGCCCAGCCGTTCCCATTTACAAAGTATGACATGGTGCTCATTCCCGGTCTGGCCTATGGCGGCATGGAACACGCTGGCGCCACCTTCCTGCGGGAAGAGTCGGTTCTGTTTCGGACCGCACCGGCACACAGCGATCTGCTCAACCGCGACATCCTCGTCCTTCACGAGCTCACGCATCAATGGTTCGGGGATCTGGTGACCATGCGCTGGTTCGACGATCTTTGGTTAAAGGAAGGATTCGCGCAATACATGGCTTATCAGACCCTCGCAACGGTCCGGCCCCAAGAGAACGTCTGGAAGCGGTTTTATGAATCAATCCAGCCGGATGCCTATGTCATTGATTCCACAAAAGGTACGACTCCCATTTATCAGGAGATTCCTAACCTCGAGGATGCGAAATCGGCGTATGGGGCCATCGTTTACTCAAAGGCGCCTGCCGTATTGAAGCAGCTTGCGTTCGTTTTGGGGGCAGAGAAGTTTCGTCAGTCCCTTCAGCTCTATCTGAAGGAGCATGCTTTCGGCAATGCCGAGTGGAATGATTTAGTTCATGCATTCCAACGCGTATCGGGCGAGCCGCTCGACAATTGGGGCGAAATGTGGATTCGGCATCGTGGCATGCCGCAAATGGACGTCTCCTGGTCCTGTGAGGGAGACCATCTGAGTGAGCTTTCACTATCGCAGCACGACGTCTTGGGTTCGGCGGACGTTTGGCCGTTGGCAATGCAACTCGGCCTCAACTACACAAATCACGACCCGGTTTTGATGCGGGTGGACCTGAAGGGCAAAAGCCTCCGAGTTCCGGATTTGCAGGGTAAAGAATGCCCAAGCTTCATTTTTGCGAATGAAGAGGACTATGCCTACGGCCGCTTTCTGCTCGATCCGCAGAGCCGCGAGGGTGTGATCCGCCAACTCGTCGAAATAAAGGACACGTTTCGTCGCACGCTGCTTTGGGGTTCGTTGTGGGATTCAGTGCGCACCTCAACGCTCGTGCGCAGCCTGCTTTCGCATTCGGCGACGACCTTGCACCGTTATGTCAGCCCCGTTACGCGCAGTCAGTACGTCCCGCGATTCGAAACTCTGGCGGCAGACCGCATGTTGCATTCCGCGAATGCGGACTTGCGTATTGTGTGGTTTCGGGGCCTCGAAGGAATCACGGAAACGCCGCAAGGGCTCTCAAGATTGAATGAAATGCTGAGTGGTCAGCTTGCCGTGCCCGGCGTGGAGCTTCGTGCGCTGGACCGATGGAATCTGGTGACGGCGCTGCTGGCCCACGGTGATTCTGAGGCCGTGTCGATCTTCACCGCTGAAAAGCAGCGCGATCCAAGCGGAGATGGGCAAAAATACGCGTATGTCGCGGAAGCCGCACGGCCCGAAGCAGCGATCAAGCTCCAGTATTTCCAAGACTTTTTGC
>QHXE01000023.1 GCA_003222835.1 Acidobacteriota bacterium
ACCAAACAGAGCAACAAAGCAGCCATCAGAACCAATGAAACTGCAAGCGTGAGCGCGAGCTGCGATTCCGATGCCGGAACTTTCAGGCGATGAAGAAATCTCACGCGTATGCTCATGGTCTGAGAAGGGCAATTTCGGTTCCATAGCGAAACAATCGCCACTATAGCGCAAGGACAACAATATGAGGTACTTATGCGTAACCTGGGGCGAGTGGGTTGGCGTACGACCGCAAAAAAATAGCTCTTTGTCCTGTGAATTTATCGAAAAATTCTAATTCTCTTCAGACTCGGCCCAGGACCTTCAGCAGCGCTTGATTCCAGCCGACAGCGCCAGGAAGATTGATTCTGGCGGCATTCGGAAGTCTTGAGAGGAGCTTCTTATCGAAGGAGTCAGAGCTCGGGGACACGATGAAGGCTTGATCGCTCGCGGCTAACAACGTAAAGTCTTCGAAGGACGCCCCTACCGCGACGGATCGGACACGCGAACGAAGCGCTTCCCGATACACTCGCATCAGATAGCGGACAGCTTTACCTTCGTCGTTTCCCGAGCATAGCTCACAGAACGGCTCGAAACGCCGAATTTGCCAATGATGCTGACTGGCTATCTTTTCAAACGGCGAAGCGGCTAAATCAGCATTTCCAGCAAAGAAGAAGCGCTCGCTGAATTCCCTTTCCCGAGATCCTTCCGCATTATGTTCGGTCATGCCGGTGTTGCGGGCAATTTCTCGCGCGTTCATTTCCGCGTAGCGGACGACCTCCGCTCCTGCCTGTCTGGCAATATTTTCGATGGCTGCACCGGCCTCCTGCGAGGAGCGGCCGAAAGGAACGCACAAATATCGGCCCACACGCTTCGCACCTTCGAGACGCATGCTAAAGTATGCATCAGGAATGAAGAGACCACCTCCGCCTTCGGTGATGAAAGGGTGAGCGTGGCCGATCTTGCGCCGCAGAGGTTCGAGCTCCGCACGCGTCCCGCGGCTAGAAAGCACCAGCGGCACGTTTCGTCTTTCGATCTCGCGCAGCGCCTCCGAGGCGGGCGGAGCTGCGCGAGTCGAGGAACCCAGCAGATTTGACGCCGTGAAGATGACCACCTGGGGCGCTAACACGTCGCCAGGAAGTTTAGCGCGAGTCCTGCGAATCCTCCCGTAAATCGACATAGGTAAGCGGTCACCCGCTGTCGCTGTCACATCACCGTACGTACGGGTCCGTATACGGCGATTCGGTAGGTTAAGCTACGGGCGCCTAGCTAAAGGGGGAATCCCGAGGGAGATAAAATAAGCGTTGGGCAGCGCGATAGCGAGGGCCGGGCTGTTAGCCAACTGCCACGGACCGTGGGCGCTGCCTGCCGTTTTAGCAGCAAGGTCCGTACCCACTCCCCGTTTCCGCAGTTCAGCAAATCGCTTCCTCCCGCGCTTCCACTGCTTCCAGATCGCCGACCGCAGTCGGCGCCTGGTCCACGCCTCAAGGCTTTGCAACACGCTCGGCATTTCGCAGTTGCCGAAATAGCCGATCCAGCCCCGTAAGTAGCGGGCCAGTTCCTCGGCCATCTGCTCGATGCTCACACCTCGCGTCCGACGCGTCAGCTCCCGGACTCGCTCCTTGAAGCGCACCACCGCTTTCGGCGCGATCCGCCGTTTTGGTGTCTCCGCGCTCGTGAAGCGGAACCCTAGGAACTTCCGCTCCCATGGCCGTGCCACCGCACTCTTCTGCTCGTTCACCTTGAGCTTGAGCTTGGTAGTGATGAATCGCGTCAGGCTCTGCATCACCCGTTCCCCGGCTCGGCGGCTGCGAACGTAAATGTTGCTATCGTCCGCGTACCGCGCAAACCGAAGTCCGCGTCGCTCCAACTCGCGATCGAACTCGTCGAGCACGATGTTACTGAGCAAGGGCGACAAAGGTCCGCCTTGGGGCGTCCCTGCATCCACCGGACTCACCAGCCCGCCTTCCATCACGCCAGCTCGCAGGAACGCCCGAATGAGCTTCAGCAAGCGCTGGTCGCTGACCCGCTCGGCGATCTTGGCCATCAGTTGGTCATGATTAACCCGGTCGAAAAATTTCTCCAAATCCAGGTCCACCACGAACCGATAACCTTCGGCGATGTATTGTTGTGCTTGTTCCACCGCTTGATGCGCTGAGCGTCCGGGTCGAAACCCGTAGCTGTGTGGGGAAAACGTCCGGTCCCATCTGCGTTGCAGAACCTGCATTACCGCCTGCTGGATGAAACGATCCAACACTGTCGGGACGATCAGGGTTAACTACACTTAGCCACAGCGAGCATTTGGGATGGGCGGAGATCCATCATCCATTCCATCCCCTGCGTGGTCAGCGCTTCCAGGTGGTTAAGACGCGACGTATAGGTGGAGTGGACACGCTGATTCTTCGCGAGCCGGCACGCGGTAGTTTCAGCGTCGCACGCGAATGGACGGACTGGGCCGATCCCTCTCTCTACGACTCGCTCGACTTGCCGCTGCGGCGGCTGGATGCTGACTTGCTTCTTGAGTTGGCTGTCTTGTTAGAGAAACTCACCTCTAAACCCAAAAAAGGGCTTGCATAATGAACCGGTCTCGAATATCATCAGACCAGTTATTTACGTGGTCCGATAGGCATGACAAAAAAACCCACGTATGCTTTGAAAAAGCGCCGCCAAGCCCTGCGGCGCAAACTTCCCTCTCTGGTAGCCATCCTCCGCGGCTCTCTTATCGAACGCTACAAGCGCTGTGGCAAGCCTGGCTGCAAGTGCGCCAAGGGGCGCGGTCACGGCCCCAAGTACTACCTGTCGGTAAGCTATCCCCGTTTGCGCCCGCAAATGGATTATGTGCCGCAGGAGTTTCACGCCCAGACCGGGAAGTTTCTTGCCAATTATCAGCGCGCGCGAGAGATCTTAGAGGAAATCTGCGAGATCAATCGCGAACTACTGCGCCGGCGAGAGGCGCTCTGAGGAATCGCGATGAGCGAAATGTGTTCCTCGCTCTTCGTACCCATCGATCCGGAATCGGGAGGCGTCCTCCTCGCCAATATGCTCGAGGCCTGGCTCGACGCCCGAGCGGACTTCCTGACCATCGCGGAGGTGGCCGATGAACTCGAAGATCACAGAACAGCATCAGAGCAAACCTGCCTACATTTATCTGCGCCAGTCGACCCCGGCTCAAGTCCTTCACCATCAGGAGAGCACGGAACGCCAGTATGCACTGCGGCAGAAGGCACTGGAATTGGGCTGGAGCGAAGCCACGGTCCGCACACTCGATCGCGACCTGGGAATATCGGGTGCGCAGACGACCGGACGCACGGATTTCAAGACCTTGGTCGCGGATGTTTCGATGGGGCAAGTGGGAGCCGTGTTTGCTCTGGAAGTTTCGCGACTGGCACGCTCGAATGCCGACTGGTATCGACTGCTGGAGTTGTGCGCACTGACCCAGACGCTGGTGATCGACGAAGATGGCTGCTACGATCCAGCGGATTTCAACGACGGACTGTTGTTGGGGCTCAAAGGAACCATGGCGCAAGCGGAGTTGCACTTTCTACGCGCGCGCCTCCTCGGCGGTAAGTTCAACAAAGCAAAAAAAGGTGAGCTGCGATTTCCACTCCCCGTCGGTTTCTGCTACGACGACCAAGGGCGTATCATCCTCGATCCCGATGAAGAAGTACGAGGCGCAGTGGCCTTGGTGTTCCGCCTGTTTCGCGAAACGGGCAGTGCCTACGGAGTGGTGCATCAGTTCACACAACGTGGGCTGCGCTTTCCGAAACGCGCTTATGGTGGAGCTTGGAACGGCAGCATCGTTTGGGGGCGGCTGTCTCACGGGCGTGTGCTCGGCATGCTCAGGAATCCATCTTATGCGGGGATGTATGTCTTTGGTCGTTATCAGTATCGGAGGGAGATCAGTCCCGAAGGTGAAATTCGCAAGCGCATGCAGGCGGTGGCCATGCCCGCTTGGCGCGTCAGCTTGAAACAACACCATGAGGGGTATATCACTTGGGAAGAGTTTTTGGAGCATGCCAAGCAGATGGAGAAAAACCGCACGAACGGTGAAGAAACGCTGTTGAGTGGCCCGGCGCGCGAAGGCTCGGCCTTGCTGCAAGGACTGCTCTTGTGCGGTCACTGTGGGCGCGCACTGACCGTGCGTTACACCGGCAACGGCGGCATTTATCCAACGTATCTCTGCAGCTGGTTACGCCGTGAAGGCTTGGCCACCAAAGATTGCATGAGTTTTCGTTGTGATCTGCTGGACGCTGCCGTTTCCGAGCAAGTGCTGAAGGCCTTGCAGCCAGCCGAACTCGAACTCGCGTTGGCAGCTCTGCGGGAGCTGGAGTCACGCGATCAAGCGATTATGCGCCAGTGGCAGATGCGGCTCGAACGCGCTGAATATGAAGTCGCACTCGCCGAGCGGCGCTATCAAGAAGTTGATCCCTCCAATCGTCTGGTAGCAGGCACGCTGGAGCATCGTTGGAATGATGCGCTGGTTCACTTGGAAGATCTGAAAAAGCAAGCTGCGGAATTTCAACGGCAAGAGGCACGCATCATTACACCAGAGCAAAAAGCTAAAGTTCTGGCACTGGCGAAGGATTTCCCATGTCTCTGGCACGCTCCCAGCACACACGACAAGGACCGCAAGCGGATGTTGCGGCTGCTGGTCAAAGATATCACCGTCGAGAAATTAGCCGAGCCAAGGCAACTCTCGGTTCACATCCGCTGGCACGGCGGCGCCTCGACCGATCTCTCCGTGTCACTCCCACCCAAAGCTGCAGACCAGTTCCGTTACCCTTCCGCGATTGTCGATCGCGTTCGCGAGTTGGCACACAACCAACTCGATGCGCAGATCGCCGATCAACTTAATCGGGAAGATCATGTCAGTGCCAAGGGTAAACCGTACACCGTGCCCATCATTCGCTGGATTCGTTGGCGTTATCAGATCCCGGCGCCCCCACTCAAGAAACCCGAGGAGCTTACCGTGAAACAAGTCGCCAAACAGTTCGGTGTTGGTGAAGGTGTGGTCTACTACTGGATCGAGCACAACGTGATCCACACACGTCGGCTTAACGGCGGGATGCCATACTGGATTACACTCAATGCAGAGGACGAAAAAAAACTTCGAGACTGGGTGCGCAACTCAAGCAGGATCCATACGGTATCCTGAAAGCGGTTGGTGGAGGTGCATTATGAAATTACCGTCGGTATGCCGAGCATTCGGTACTCTCCCGGTTTGTCCCTCTTCGGAATGGGATGTTGGCGAACCGGCAGAGGCCGATAGGTGTCCTCTTTCAGCTCTTGTTGCAGTCGATCCAACTGCTGGTGCAGTTGCGCTTCAAAAGTCTGCAGAGTCTGCCCATCTACTCCTCCACTTCCCCGGTTCTCGTTCACCTTCTCCCAGGCCATCTCCAGATTCTTCCGCTTGTACACCTTGTCGATTAAGGAATGGACCTTCTTGGCACCCGTCAGGTTGATCCAATCCACCAGTCTCCTCAGACGAGAGCGTACGGGTTTTTCGCTAAAGGAACTGTTCCTACCTCCCTCATCCTTACTCATCTGGTTTCCTTTCTCTTCCTGACCATCTTCGCCGGCTGCCTTCCCCGCCCCATTCTGGGCGCCGATCACTCGGTCACACAGCTTTCGCCGCGCTTCAGGTACTTTTCAGCCGTCCGACTACTGACAGAGCGTCGCTCGCCACTTCGCTTGCGCTTATAGGTTCGCTTACCCCGGTGCCACCCGGAGACCCTGTCAGTCCTCCTGAGG